>NZ_JBSHMJ010000004.1:0-42452 GCF_053645265.1 Dietzia sp. NPDC055343
TACCTCGTGGGGGAGGCCGGGGCCGCGACGTGGACCGGTGGGTCCTATCTCACCATCTGACCGTCAGTACTGCCGGCGGTTGAGGAATGAGCTCGGGTTGTAGCCGAACGGTGGCCGGAGACGGTCCTCGTAGGAGCCCCAGTCGTTCTTGATCCCGTTGTCGCTCTCGCCCGCGTGCGCGGCGTTGCCCTCGGCGGTCGCGAAGACCGCCGCGAGGATGCCCACCTCGACCGCGGACGGGTTGCCACCGACGACCTCGAAGAACGGCTTCTCCTGTTTGGCGGCGTCGCCCGTGTCGGCCGTGCTCTGCTCGCCGGTCACAGCGGGATGTTCCCGTGCTTCTTGGCGGGCACCTCGACGACCTTGCGGTCGAGCAGGCGCAGCGCCTGGGCCACCTGGAGGCGGGTGTGCGACGGCGGGATGACCGCGTCGACGTACCCGCGCTCGGCGGCGACGTACGGGTTGACGAGGGTGTCCTCGTACTCGGCCTGCAGCTTCAGGCGCAGTGCGTCGACGTCCTCACCGTTCGCCGCGGCCTCCTTGAGCTGCGGGCGGTAGACGAAGCCGACGGCGCCGGAGGCGCCCATGACGGCGATCTCGGCGGTGGGCCAGGCCAGGTTGATGTCCGCGCCCATGTGCTTGGAGCCCATGACGTCGTACGCGCCGCCGTAGGCCTTACGGGTGATGACGGTGACCTTGCCGACCGTCGCCTCGCCGTAGGCGTAGAGCAGCTTGGCGCCGCGACGGATGATGCCGTCGAACTCCTGGCCGGTGCCGGGAAGGAAGCCCGGGACGTCGACCAGGGTGAGGATCGGGACGTTGAAGGCGTCGCAGGTGCGGACGAAGCGCGCGGCCTTTTCGGAGGCCTTGATGTCGAGGCAGCCCGCGAACTGGGTGGGCTGATTGGCGACGATGCCGACGCTGCGGCCCTCGACGCGACCGAAGCCGACGATGACGTTCATCGCGTACTGGCCCTGGACCTCGAGGAACTCGGCGTCGTCCACGATGTGGCCGATGACCTCGTGCATGTCGTACGGGCTGTTCGACGAGTCCGGGATGATCGTGTCGAGCTCGAGGTCCTCGGGGGTGAGGTTGTCCTCGATCGCGCCCTCGGCGACCGGGAACGGGAAGCGCGGCGCCTCGGCCCGGTTGTTGCTCGGCAGGTACGAGAGCAGGTCCTTGACGTAGTCGAGGGCGTCCTGCTCGTCGGCGGCGGTGTAGTGGGATACGCCGGACTTGGTCATGTGCGTGTTGGCACCGCCGAGCTCCTCCTGCGTGACCTCCTCGCCGGTGACCGTCTTGATGACATCCGGGCCCGTGACGAACATCTGCGAGGTCTTGTCGACCATCACGGTGAAGTCGGTGAGGGCGGGGGAGTAGACGTGGCCGCCGGCGGACGGGCCCATGATCAGGGAGATCTGCGGGATGACGCCGGAGGACAGGACGTTGCGGTGGAAGATCTCGCCGTACAGGCCGAGCGAGACGACGCCCTCCTGGATACGGGCGCCGGCACCGTGGTTGATGCCGATCATCGGGCGGCCGGTCTTGAGCGCCAGGTCCATGACCTTGACGATCTTCTCGCCGTAGACCTCGCCGAGCGAGCCGCCGAAGACGGTGGCGTCCTGCGAGAAGATGCACACGGCGCGACCGTCGATGGTGCCGTAGCCGGTGATCACGCCGTCGCCCAGTGGGCGGCGCTCGGCCAGGCCGAAGGTGGTGGCGCGGTGACGGGCCAGCGCGTCGATCTCCACGAAGGAGCCCGGGTCGAGGAGATTCTCGATCCGCTCGCGGGCCGTCAGCAGGCCCTTGTCGTGGGTCCTGTCGATCGCGGCCTGTCCCATCGGGGCGCGGGCCTCGTCGAGGCGGCGCCGCAACTCGGACAGCTTCCCGGCGGTGGTGTGGATGTCGGGGGTCGCGGCGTCCGTGGGGACGTCGGCGCTCACGTCCGGTTCTGAGGCAGTCGTCATGTTGCAAGACTCTAACGAGTCATTCCCGTCCGTGGCGACGTGACCCGGCCTACATCCCCCGACAGGCGACCCCGCCGCCCTCCTGAGGGCGCCATTTCAGCCCCGGCGAGGAGCGTCTGACCGGGCACGGGGCGCGCGCGGGCGCGGGATGTCGTAGCGGCGACCTACATTGGAAGACGTGCATGCCGACCCCACAACCGTCACCCCGCCCAGGCTGGACGCCGCCGCGCTCCGCCACGCCCTGGTGGAGGTCGCCGGTGCGCCGTACACCTCTCTCGAGGTGGTGGACGAGATCGGTTCCACCAACGCCGAGCTGCTTGCGCGTGCGGCGGACGGGGCCCCGGACCGGAGTGTGCTGTTGGCCGAATACCAGGCCTCGGGCCGCGGTCGACTCGGTCGCGAGTGGACGGCCCCGCCCCGGACCCAGGTCGCCGTGAGCATCCTGCTGCGGCCCGGTGCCGTCACGCCCACGCTCTTCGGATGGCTGCCGTTGGTCACCGGCCTGGCCGTCCGGGACGGGCTGCGCGAGGCCGCCGGGGTGGACGCCACGCTCAAGTGGCCCAACGACGTCCTGATCGAGGGGCGCAAGCTGTCCGGCATCCTCGCGGAGATGACCACCGTGCCCGCGGCCGGGGATTTCCGGGTGCGGCTGCCCGCGGTCGTGGTGGGCGTCGGAATCAACATCTCGCTCACGCAGGACCAGCTCCCGGTCCCGCACGCCACCTCACTCACGCTCGCCGGGGGCTCGGCGGACCGGGACGCGATCGCCCGCGCCGTGCTGGAGGCGCTCGCGCTGCGTCACCAGCAGTGGCGTGAGTGCGAACGGGGCAGCGGTTCGACCATCTCGGACGAGCTCATGTCGACCTACACGGAGGCCTGCTCGACCATCGGGGCCGAGGTCCGCGTCGAGCTGCCAGGGGACATCGTCAGGACCGGACGGGCGGTGAGGGTGGACCGGGAGGGCCGGCTCGTCGTCGTCCCACACGAGGGCGGGACCTCCGGCGAGGAGTTCGCCGTCGCGGCCGGGGACGTCACCCACGTCCGCGGCACCGGCGGTCGGTGGGGCGGCTGACCCGTGGGGTTCGTCCGAACGGTCGTCGCGCCGGGGGAGGCGCTGATCGTCCACACCCACCCCCACTGGCGGCAGCTCATCCGACCCGCGCTGGTCGCCGTCGTCGCCGCCGGGCTGGCCGGGATCGCCGGCGGGTTCATCGAAGTGCAGATGCCGGACCCGTCCGACCGCAGCGTCACCTGGGCCATGGTCGCGGTGATGTACCTGCTCGTCGTGCTGCGACTGGCGCTGTGGCCGGCGGTCCGCTGGGCGCGCACAGACCTGATCGTCACCGACGAACGAGTGCTCTACCGGCCGGCCGGCTCGTCGCGAAAGTGCGTCGACGTGCCCCTGCGGCGCATCAGCGCGGTCCGGTTCCGGCACACCCTCAGCGACCGCGCGATGGGCACCGGCTGTCTGATCCTCGAGCTCGGACACCTGCCGCCGGTGGAGATCGAGGACGTTCCCGAGGTGGCCCGGGTCCACGCCGCCGTGTACGACGAACTCCTCCGGCTCCCGCCCCCGCCGCCGCCCACTCCGCTCGCCCCGGAGCCCCGGTTTCGCTGGGGGCTCCCGGGGCGTAGGTGAGGGCCCTACTCCACGTGAGACGATGAACGGCGTGAACGACGACTCGCGCATCCGCCGCAATCCGCTCGGTACCCCAGTCGTGGCGATGATCGGCGGCGGGCAGCTGGCCCGCATGACCCATCAGTCCGCCGTGGCCCTCGGCCAGACCCTGCGCGTCCTCGCCGCGGACCCGCTGGATCCGGCCGCCCAGGTCACCCCCGACGTGGTGATCGGCGCCCACGACGACCCGGACGCGGTGCGCACCGCGGCCGAGGGCGCCGACGTGATGACCTTCGACCACGAGCACGTCCCACCGCAGATCCTGCTCGCGCTCGAGGCGGACGGCATCGCCGTTCGGCCCCGCGCCTCCGCGCTCATCCACGCGCAGGACAAGCTCGTGATGCGTAACGCGCTCGCGGAGATCGGCGCGCCCGTGCCCGCCTTCGCCGGTATCGACTCCCTCGACGACGTGCGGCGGTTCCACGGCGAGCAGGAAGGGCGGATCGTCCTCAAGGCGGCGCGCGGCGGATATGACGGTCGCGGGGTGTGGATGCCCGACTCACTCGAGGAAGCCGAGCGCATCGCCGCCGAGCAACTCGAGGCCGGCGTGCCGATGATGGCGGAAGCCCGCGTGCCGTGGACCCGCGAGCTGTCCGCGATGGTGGCGCGCTCGCCGTTCGGGCAGGGCGCCGTGTGGCCGGTCGTGGAGACCGTGCAGCGGGACGGCATCTGCGCTGTGGTCGTCGCGCCTGCCCCCGGGCTACCCGACGACCTGCGCTCCGCGGTGCAGGCCACCGCGCTGCGCCTGGCCGAGCACCTCGACGTGACCGGGGTGATGGCGGTCGAGTTGTTCGAGGTCGTCGGGTCCGACGGTCGACCGGGCGTGCTGATCAACGAGCTGGCCATGCGTCCGCACAATTCCGGGCACTGGACCATGGACGGCGCCACGACCAGCCAGTTCGAGCAGCACCTGCGGGCCGTCCTCGACTACCCGCTCGGCTCCACCGTCCCCACCGCGCCCGTCACGGTAATGGCCAACGTGCTCGGCGCCGCCGAGACGCCCGAGATGAGCATGGACGAGCGCGTCCACCATCTCGGAGCCCGATTCCCGCACGCCAAGGTGCACCTCTACGGCAAGTCCGAGCGACCCGGCCGCAAGATCGGCCACGTCAACGTCCTGGGCGATCCGGGGGTCGACCCGGACGACGCGGATCAGGTCGCGGCCGTGCGCTCGGTGGCCGAGCTCGCCGCGCACTGGCTCTCCCACGGGCGTTGGGCCGACGGGTGGGACCCCCACACGGGGGCGCCGGTCGCGGACTTCGAACGCTGATCCTGCACTCGCTCAGCGGAACACCACGGTGACACCACCTCGACGAAAGGCGACGACATGACCGCGCGACAGAGCGGGCCGCAGGTCGGTCTGATCATGGGCAGCGACTCCGACTGGCCCACCATGGAGGCCGCTGCCGAGGCGCTGGCCGAGTTCGGGATCCCCTTCGAGGTGGGGGTCGTCTCCGCCCATCGCACCCCGCAGAAGATGCTCGACTACGCGCAGTCGGCCGCCGGCCGCGGCATCAGGGTGATCATCGCCGGCGCCGGGGGAGCAGCGCACCTGCCGGGCATGGTGGCCTCGGCCACGCCGCTGCCGGTCATCGGCGTCCCGGTCCCGCTGAAGTACCTCGACGGCATGGACTCGCTGCTGTCGATCGTGCAGATGCCGGCGGGCGTGCCGGTCGCGACGGTGTCGATCGGCGGGGCGCGTAACGCGGGTCTGCTGGCCGTGCGCATCCTCGGGGCCTCCGACCCCGCTCTGCTCGGGCGCATGGAGGCCTTCCAGGCCGACCTCGAGGCGATGGTCGAGCGCAAGGACCAGGCGCTGCGCGACCGGCTCCTGGGCTGACGCCCACTCTCGGTTCCGCGATGCGGAACAAGCTGGCTTTCTCCGGCGGAAACTACAGTTAACCGCTGGTAACGTGGGCGCCTGGGTGCAGCCTGGGATCCCCGGGTCGCCATCGGTGCCGGCGAGCGACGGACACCTCGGACGGCTCGGCTCGACGCCCGCTGCGCGACCAGCACCGACGATTCCCTCATGGAGGCCCGCACATGTCCGGCAACCCCGATTTCGACCTGTACCGCCCGGCGGAGGAGCACGAGGAGCTCCGGGCAGCGATCCGCGCTCTGGCAGAGAAGGAGATCGAGCCCCACGCCGCGGACGTCGACGAGCAGGAGCGGTTCCCCCAGGAGGCGCTCGACGCACTCAACGCCTCGGGCTTCAACGCCGTCCACGTTCCGGAGGAGTACGACGGCCAGGGCGCCGATTCCGTGGCCGCCTGCATCGTGATCGAGGAGGTCGCGCGTGTCTGTGGTTCGTCCTCGCTCATCCCGGCGGTCAACAAGCTCGGCACCATGGGTCTGATCCTGGCCGGCGACGACGCCCTCAAGAAGCAGGTCCTGCCCGAGATCGCCGGCGGCAAGATGGCCTCGTACGCGCTGTCGGAGCGTGAGGCCGGATCGGACGCCGCCGCCATGCGCACCCGCGCGAAGGCCGACGGCGACGACTGGGTCCTCAACGGCTCCAAGGCGTGGATCACCAACGGCGGCAAGTCGACCTGGTACACGGTCATGGCCGTGACGGACCCGGAGAAGGGCGCCAGCGGGATCTCGGCGTTCATGGTCAACGCGGCCGACGAGGGCTTCGGTGTCTCCAAGACCGAGAAGAAGCTCGGCATCAAGGGCTCGCCCACCGCCGAGCTGTACTTCGAGAACGTCCGGATCCCCGGTGACCGCATCATCGGTGAGCCGGGCTCCGGGTTCAAGACCGCCCTGCAGACGCTCGATCACACGCGCCCCACCATCGGTGCGCAGGCCGTCGGCATCGCCCAGGGCGCGCTGGATGCGGCGATCGCCTACACACAGGAGCGTAAGCAGTTCGGTCGCGCGATCTCGGACTTCCAGAACACCCAGTTCATGCTGGCCGACATGGCGATGAAGGTCGAGGCCGCCCGCCTGATGGTCTACACCGCGGCCGCCAACGCCGAGCGCGGCATCGCGCCCGGTGGTCAGAAGCTCGGCTTCCTGGCCGCCGCCTCCAAGACCTTCGCCTCGGACGTGGCGATGGAGGTCACCACCAACGCCGTGCAGCTCTTCGGCGGCGCCGGCTACACGCGGGACTTCCCGGTCGAGCGCATGATGCGCGACGCGAAGATCACCCAGATCTACGAGGGCACCAACCAGGTCTGCCGCATGGTCATGGCCCGCCAGGTCCTGAGCTGATCCCGGAGGCGTACGCGCCTCGCACACCCGCCCGCCCTGGAATCCGCTACTCGAGCGCCGGATCCGCTACCCGCATTCGTTTGTTGCCAAGCTGTTCTTGGACAGTTGGTCGCGGATTCGGGGATCGGAGTTTGCATGAAAATTAGTGCGCCAATCGGTGCCACAGCCACGGGCAAACGGAGCTTTTCCTTGGCGTATCGCCTTGAGTTCCTCGCTGCCTGGGACGAGTGTGTGGCACATGGAGACAAGGCACGACTGCTGCGGGCGAACGGGCTGGCGCAGGGCACTGTCAAGCGATGGCTTCAGGCCCGGGACGAAGGCCTGCTCGATGAGTCGGTGGCGTCGGCGATGAGTGGGAATCGGCGTCGAACCCACAGCGAGGATCGGTCGGAACTACTACGGCTTCGTCGGGAGAACGAACGCCTGCAGAAGAAGGTCAAAGAGGCCGAGGCCGCGCAGGAGATCATGGGAAAAGCATTCGAGCTCTTGGAGGGGATCACCGAGAGCTCGACCGGCCCAAAAGCACAGATCCCGCCATCGCTGAACAGTGCCCAGGAGTACGAGCGCTGGCTCGCGCGCAGAAAGTGGTGATCTGGGGCATGGCCACCGAGCTGATCGAGTACGCGTCTATGGCCAAGGCTCGGGCCTGCCGCCTGGCCGGGGTAACCCGCTCGAGCTACTACGCCCGCGAGGAAGGTGGCTACGTGCCGGTGGCCGACCCGATCCCCCAGAAAGACCGCCATCAACCAGCTGCACTAACCGAGGCCGAGAAGTCGCAGGTCGTGGACGTGCTCTCGGATCCGGAAATGGTGGACCGGTCTATCGTTCAGGCCTACTGGACTTCGTTTGATGCCGGCACGGTCGCCTGCTCGCAGCGCTCGTTTTACCGCATCGCCCACACCCAGGGGCTGGTCGGTGATCGTCGGCCGGGTCGCCATAGTGGCACCGCATCACCGCGAGCCAAGCCGACCGCTCAGGCCGCCAGGCCAGGGGACCTGTGGTCGTGGGACATCACCACCTTCCATGGGCCCGCCCGTGCGCAGTACAAGCTTTACCTGGCCATCGATGTGTACTCGCGCTACCCGGTGGCCTGGCATATCGACCGGGACGAATGCGGCAAGAAGGCGGCCACGATGTTCCGCGAAGCATTCTCCAAGTACGGCGCTCCCCGGACTCTGCATGCCGACAACGGTTCCGCGATGCGATCAGATGACCTGCTCAAGGAACTGGGCAAGCACCCCGTGGGAAAGTCCTACTCTCGGCCCCGGGTCAGTGACGACAACCCGTTCTCCGAATCGCTGTTCAAGACCATCAAATACGACCTGGAACACCCGGGCCGATTTGAATCGATCGACCACGCCCGGCAATGGACCGGAGAATTCCTGCACCGCTACGCCACCGAGCACCGTCACAGCGGACTGGGCCGATACACCCCAGAGCAGGTGTTCACCGGACACGCGCACACCATCCGACAAGCCCGCCAGGCCCGGCTCGACGCCCTCGCCGCCGAACACCCCGAACGCTTCCGCACACCACCAAAAGCACCACCACTGCCCACCACAACCGGAATCAACCACCTGTCCAAAACAGGTTGACAACTACCGCATTCGGGTAGCGGATCGCGACGCAGGGTAGCGGCTTCCGGCATTTCGGGGCAGTGCGAGCGCGGCGGGCGACCTCAGCGGCGTGGAAACACCCGGCTGGGGCGGGGATCAGGGTCGCGGACGTCCGCCGGGTGGCCTCAGAGTGTCAGCGTGGTGCGTTCGGTGGCGGCCACGTCGGCGACGCCGTCGTCGTCGGCCCCGGCACCGGTGACCAGCACGGCGGTGCCACCGGAGGCGAAGACCCGGGCGAGCACCGACACGATGTCGGTGCGGTCCGGGCCGGGCACGAGGACGCGCGCAGCGAGCTCCGTGTCGACCAGATCGGCCAGGGCGGCGCCGTCGAGTGCGAGAGCGCCACCGCCGGAGGGGACGAACGCGTCGGGGTGGATGCGGCACGCCTCGGCGATGTCGGTAACGCCGGGCGGCACGTCGACGCCGGCCGCCGCGAGCGGCCGCCCCATCGGGTCGGTGGTCATGAGGAGAGTCTCGAGGTCCGCGGGGTGGCGGTCGAGGCGGTCGGGGGTGGTGATGACGACGACGGCGTCGTCGGCGTCCCGCGTGCAGACCTCGGCACCCGCCCACCACGCTCCGAGCAGGACGCCGGCGGTCAGCCAGTGGGCCGGGAGGTCGCACACGATCCGTTCGCCCGGCATCACACCGATCTCGTCGCGGAGCAGTCCCGCGATCTTGGCCGCCCAGTTGGCGGTGGACGTGACCGACAGCTCGATCCGGGAGGGCGCCGCGAGGTCGTAGTGCGTGATCATCGGCGCCCCCGGATCGGCGGCGAGGAGCGGCTGGAAGACGGTGTCTGCGGCGGTGTTCACTCGGGGGCCTCCGGGGCTCGGCGGGTCAGTTGACGCAGGGGACGTCCGTTCCACCTGCATCGAAGGTGGGCCGCTGTGCGATCGACGGCGGCAGCGGGGCGTACGTGGTGGTGGCGGGGGAGGCGGACTCGATGCCCGCGGCCTCGCCGGTGGGGCCGCTGTAGTCCTCTGCCAGGACCACCCGGACCGCGCCCGCGGGGATGGCGGGGTCGACCTGGACGGGCAGTCCGCCGAGTGCGTCGGAGACGGCGAACGCGGCGGCGTCGCCGGCGGACGGGGCCGCGACGTGCGAGGTGTAGGCGGCGGCCGGGTCGGTCAGCAGCTCGCCCGGGGCGTAGCCGAGCTCGGCCAGCGATCCGGACACGCGCGAGGCCAGACCGTCGATGGCGGTGGTGTTGACGACGGCCACGGACACCTCGGCGGGGTCGAGGCCGGGGCGCACGGCCGCGGAGGTCTCCTCCTCCACGGCATCGTTCTCGCCCTCGCCGCTGGCGAATCCGGCCACGAACTCGGTGACCTGCTCCGGGTCGGCGGTGACGATGGACTCGCCCCACTCGGTGACCGAATCGATGCTGGTGACCGGGATGGTCTCGAAGCGGACGCTGCCGCCGCTGATGTCCTTGAGCTTGAGCGCGAAGTCCACGAAGTCCCAGTTCTCGTCGATCACGAACGAGCGGCGGGCGGCATCGATGAGCGCGCCGAGCTTGGTGGGGTCGGCGAGCGTACCGGCGGACAGGGTCTTCTTGACCAGCTGCGACATGAACGCCTGCTGGCGGACGATCCGGTCGAGGTCGCCCGCGGGAAGGTCGTGGCGCTGGCGGACGAAGCTCAGCGCATCCGACCCCGAGATCGTCTGGACGCCGGCGTGGAAGTTCGCGCCGGACAGCGGCTCGTCGACGTCGGTGTTCAGGCATACCGGGACCCCGCCGACCGCGTCGGTGAGCAGGACGAAGCCCAGCAGCCCGATCTCGGCGTAGTGGTCGGCCCGTACCCCGGTGAGATCCTCGACCGCGCTGATGAGGCCGTTCCGGCCGTCCTGGACCGCGGCGCGCTGGTCGTCCTCGGTGAGCGCGCCGTCCGGGTTCGAGGCCACGGCTTCGGCGAGCGAGGCCTCCTTGGAGGCCCCGTAAACGCCGTTGATCTTGCTCGGGCCGATCGTGCTGGTCTCCACGTACACATCGCGCGGGATGGAGATCGCGGTGGCGGAGCTGCCGTCCTCGGGGATGCGCACGAGCAGGATGGTGTCGGTGTTCTCGCCGTCCTCCTCGCCGGTCCGGATCGTGGCGAGCTCCTCCTGGCTCAGCGGGTTGCCCTGAGCGTCGGTCCGGTTGTCGGTGCCGACCAGCAGGATGTCGACGGCGCCGTCGAGACCACCGTCTCCCACCTCGAGCCCGCCGGCCGATGACAGGTCGGAGCTGAGGCCGTTGAACAGGGACCACCCGATACCGGTGACCACGAGGCAGAGGACCGCGACGATCGAGGCGACCGCCCGGGCGATGCGCGCGGGCACGGGGCTCGGGGGCGTGGCCCGCCGTCGGCCCTGCGCCCGGCCGGGGGCGCGACGGGGCGTCGCTGGCTGCTCGGCGCTCATCCACCGTCCTTGTCGTCGAGGTCGTAGATTCTGAGCGCGCCAGAAAGTCGGCGGCTCAAGATTTCCCCACGTTACCGCGCCGCGCGCCGGGCGTCGGAATCGGAGGCGCTCGCCGTAGGGTGTTTCGCGTGACGAGCCGACTACCCGTCGTGACGGTGACCTATTCTCCCGGCGACCATCTCCGCGCCTTCGTCGACACGTTGCCCGCTGCCACCGGGCGCCCTGTGGGGCTGGTGATGGCCGACAACGGGTCGACGGACGGTGTGCCCGAGGCGGTGGCCGCCGAGTACGACTTCGCCGAGTTCTTCCCGACCGGTGGGAACCTGGGATACGGGACAGCCATCAACCGCGCGGTGACGGAGATCTCCCGGCGCCCCGAGGAGTTCGACCAGGAGTTCGTCCTCGTCGTCAACCCGGACGTGACCTTCGAGCCCGGCTGCGTGGACGAGCTTTTGGCCGCCGTCCGGCGTTGGCCGCGCGGGGCGGCGTTCGGCCCGCGCATCGCCGAGACCGACGGTTCGGTCTACCCGTCGGCGCGGTCGGTGCCGACTCTGGGCGCCGGGATCGGGCACGCCGTGCTCGGCCCGGTGTGGCCGGGCAACCCGTGGACGGCGCGATATCTCGCCGATCAGGACATGTCGACGGAGCGGGCCGCCGGCTGGCTGTCCGGGTCGTGCCTGCTGCTTCGCCGGTCCGCCTTCGACGCCCTCGGCGGTTTCGACGAGCGCTACTTCATGTATCTGGAGGATGTCGTCCTGGGGGATCGGCTCGGGCAGGCGGGCTGGCAGAACGTGTACGTGCCGTCGTCGGTCATCCACCACGACCAGGGGCACGCGGCGAAGTCCGTGCCGGAGTTCACGCTCCGCGCCCATCACCGCAGCGCCTACCTGTTCCAGGCGGACCGGCACCCACATGCATGGCAGGCGCCGATACGCTGGGCCCTCAAGGCGGGGCTGGAGCTCCGGTGCCGCCTCGCGATCCGATCCGCCGAGCGCGCCCTGCGCTAGCGGGCCGGACCTCAACGACACGAACCGGCCCGCCGGGACCGCAGCTGCGCGTCCCCGGGCCCACGACAGCGGGAGCAGACACGTGACCTCGACGATCTCCGGGAGCGCCGCGGACGACGACCTCATCGCGGACACCGAGGCGGTGGTGCTGGTGGGCGGCAAGGGGACCCGCCTGCGGCCCCTGACCATCTCGGCGCCCAAGCCGATGCTGCCCACCGCGGGCCTGCCGTTCCTCACGCACCTGCTCTCGCGGATCCGGGCCGCCGGCATCCGTCGCGTGGTGCTGGGCACCTCGTTCAAGGCAGAGGTCTTCGAGGAGCACTTCGGGGACGGCTCGGAACTCGACCTGGAGATCTCGTACGTGGTGGAGACCGAACCGCTGGGCACCGGCGGCGGTATCCGCAACGTGCTGGCCGAGCTCTCCGCGTCCACCGTCATGGTCTTCAACGGCGACGTCCTCGGTGGCACCGACCTGCGGCAGGTCCTCGACCTGCACCACGCCAAGAACGCCGACCTGACGATGCACCTGGTCCGTGTCTCCGACCCACGGGCGTTCGGTTGCGTCACCACCGACGACGACGGCCGGGTCCAGGAGTTCCTGGAGAAGACCCAGGATCCGCCGACCGACCAGATCAACGCCGGCTGCTACGTCTTCCGTCGCGAGATCATCGAGCAGATCCCCGAGGGGATCCCGGTCTCGGTCGAGCGCGAGACGTTCCCGCAGCTGCTCGCCGAGGACAAGCGCGTGTACGGCTTCGTCGACTCGGCCTACTGGCGCGACATGGGCACGCCCGAGGATTTCGTCCGCGGCTCGTCGGATCTGGTGCGCGGCATCGCGCCCTCGCCGGCGCTCGAGGGCCACGAGGGTGAGGCGCTCGTGCACGAGGGCGCCGGGATCGGTGCCGGGGCCGTGCTCGTCGGCGGGACCGTGGTGGGCCGTGGGGCGGAGATCGGCGCGGGAGCTCGGCTGGACGGCGCGGTCGTGTTCGACGGCGCCAAGATCGAGGCCGGAGCGACCGTCGAGCGCTCGATCATCGGGTTCGGTGCACGCATCGGTCATCGTGCGCTCGTCCGCGACGGAGTGATCGGTGACGGCGCCTCGGTGGGCGCCCGCTGCGAGCTCCTGCGCGGGGCCCGGGTGTGGCCGGGTGTGGAGATCCCGGACGGCGGGATCCGGTACTCGACCGACATGTGATCGAGCCGTCCGGCCAGCCTCGCCAGTCAACCCTGTCCGCCCGGCCAGCCCTGTCTGCCCGGCCAGCCCGGCCAGCCCCGCCGACGCCGCCTATCGGATAGCGCGCCACCTACCGGATTGCGCAGGTGGCGAGACATTGCATAGGCGGCGTGGGTCTAGGGCGAGGTCTGGGGTAAGGGCCGTGGCTAGGGCCGAGCCGGGCGGAGGTCCGGCCCGGCCCGTGTACTGCTGCCGACTCACCCGATCGTCAGATACGCGTCCCCGGCGGGCCTGGGCACACGGGGCGTCACCGGCTCGGCCGGCACCCCCACGGCAACGGCGCCGAGCGGCCGCCACGACTCCGGGACGGCCAACTCGCGGCGGGTGGTGTCGGCGGCGAAGATCGTCGACCCGATCCAGCACGAGCCCAGACCGCGGGCGGCCAGCGCCACCAGCAGCGACTGCACCGCGGCGCCGCCGGCCACGGTGAACATCGTCTCCTCGCAGGCGTTGCGGCGCTCGTCGGGGTAGTCGTGCGCGCCGGCGGCGTCGTCGACGAACGGCACGATCAGCTCGGGACAGGTGCGCAGGAGGTCGCCGCGCCCCAGCCGGCGGACGAGCACCTCGCCGGTGTGCCCCTCGGCCCGCAGATCGCGCTCCCAGTCCTCGCGCAGCGCGTCGAGCAGCCGCGTGCGCGCCTGCCCGGTCACGCGCACGAACCGGATCGGCGTGCTGTGGTGCGGCGCCGGCGCGGTCAGCGCGTCCCTCACGGCCTCGGCGAGCAACTCGGCGTCGACGGGCTCGTCGGCGAAACTGCGGACCGAGCGGCGCGCGGGAACGGCCTCTCGCCGCCCCTGCGCGAGCGCCTCGGTGGTGCCCAGCCGGAACAGGTCGAACTCGCCGTCACGCACGAGGTCCCGCGCCCGCCGGGGGATGTCGACGTTGTCGTCGTCGTGGGGTCCGGCACCGCTCCCGGCCGCACCGCTTCCGACCGCCCCGCTCCCGACCGCACCATTCCCGCCCACATCGGCACCGTCGGCACCACGCGCGGCGCCGGCGCCCTCGTCGTCGAGCATGAGGTGCGCAAGGCCGCGCACCACGGCGACCGGCCGCCCGCCCAACTTACCCTTGACCAGGTCGGCGGCCGCCGCGACCTCGTCGGCCACGGCCACGTCGGTCACCAGCAGTTCGTTGCCCTGGCGGTCCACGGCGCCGTCGTAGCCCACCGACACCCGCATCCCCGCCGCGCCGATCGCCAGGTCGATCTGGCCGGTACGCCACGCGCGACCCATGGTGTCGGTGACGATCACCGCCACGCGCGCGCCGGTGAGGCGGCGCAGGTCCGCGGCGAGTGCGCGGGCGGAGGCGTCGGGGTCCTCGGGCAGGAGCGCCAGTTCACCGGCCTCGACGTTGGAGCCGTCGACGCCCGCGGCGGCCTGCACGATCCCCAGCTTGTTCTCGGTGATGAGCGTGCGGTTGACGCGGGCCACCACGCGTACGGACTCGTCCTCCACGAGGCGCCGCCGGAGGGCGTCGCGCTCAGCCGGGTCGGTGGGGGCGGCCACGATCCGCCCCTCGGTCTTGGACAGGACCTTGGAGGTCAGGACCACCACGTCGCCGTCGGTCAGTCCGTGCGGGTCCGCGGTGAGGGACTCGGCGAGGATCCGCGCGAGGTCGTCGCCGGGGCGGAACTCGGGCAGCCCGTCCGGGGCCCACATCGTGACGTCGGAGGGCGCGGCGTGCTCCGCCGTCCAGCGTCGGATCTCGGGGATCGCGTCGTCGGTCACCGTGCGGCCCGCCCGGGCACCTCGAGGCCGGCCAGGCGGATCGCGGCGGCGAGCATCTCGGCGGTGGCCTCGGGGTCCGTCATGAGGAGCGGTGCCTCGGTGACGGGGACGCCGTCGACGTCCACGACCCCGGTGTCCGCACCCTCGGGGCCGTCGCCGGGGGCGACCAGCCAGCCGTCGAGGAGGCCCGTGCCCGCGCGCGCGCCGAAGTGGCGGGCCACGGCCAGGGCATCGGTCTCCACGCCGATCGCGGTCAGACACGCGTCGCCCATGCCGCGCAGGACCGCACCGCCGATCACGGGGCTCACGCCGACGACCGGGGCCGAGGTGGCGCGCAGCGCGGCGCGGATCCCGGGGACCGCGAGGATCGCGCCGACGGAGACCACGGGGTTGGAGGGGGCGACGACGACGAGGTCCGCGCTCTCGATCGCCTCCAGCGTCTCCGGGGTGGGGCGGGCCTTGTCGGCTCCGATGTGGACGAAGCCGGACGCGGGCAGCTGCGCCCTGTGCTTGACCCACCACTCCTGGAAGTGGATCGCGCGCGGGCCGGCGGCCGGGGCGGCCCCGTCGGTCGAGTCATGCGCGGGCGTGGATCCCGCTCCGGCTTCCTCCGGGCCGTCGGTGACCACGACGTGCGTCTCGCAGCGCTCGTCCGACACGGGCAGGAGGGCGACCCCGGGGGACCAGCGTGTGCACAGGGCCTCGGTCACGTCGGTGAGCCGGTAGCCGGCGCCGAGCATCTGGGTGCGGACGAGGTGCGTGGCCAGGTCCTTGTCGCCGAGGCCGAACCAGTCCGGCTGCACACCGTAGGCGGCGAGCTCGTCGCGGCAGTTCCATGTCTCGCCGGCGTGGCCCCAGCCGCGCTCGGTGTCGATCCCGCCGCCGAGGGTGTACATGCAGGTGTCGAGGTCCGGGCAGATGCGGACGCCGTGCATCCACGCGTCGTCCCCGACGTTCACCACCGCGTCGATCCGGTGCGGGGAGTCCGTACGCGCGGCCACCTCGTCCAGTCCGAGAAGTCGGCGGGCGCCGAGCAGGAAACGGGCGCCACCGACGCCACCGGCCAGAACACAGATCCTCACAGCGCCCAAGGGTAGTGACCCGGCCCGACGGGGTGGTCGGCGCCGTGGGGGACGTGAGGTGCCGGGGCGGGCCGGCACGGCGAACCCGGTCCGAGAATCCATCGAATCGGATGCCGGAAGTGTCCCACGCCACACTTCTGACGGCGTGTCAGGGGGGACCGGGGGATGTGAGAAATGCTAGGTATCTCGGATTTCGCTTGACCCGGGCGGCTTGCATGTGTGTAATCACAGGTGTGTCATTCCCTGGTGGGTGACCCGAAGAACGCTCCGTTCGCGTCAGAGCGAATATTCAAACACCCAAGCAGTTCACCATGCGTATGCAGCTCACAACGAAGGGATGACCGTGGATCGACAGGCACGCACCGTGGCAGGACCCGACCTGGCCCTGGTCGACCTCGGCGTCCCCGGCCTGTTCGCTGAGGACGAGGAGGAGAGCTGGCAGGACCGCGCTCTCTGCGCCCAGACGGATCCCGAGGCGTTCTTCCCCGAGAAGGGCGGCTCCACCCGGGAGGCCAAGAAGATCTGCACCGGCTGCGAGGTCAAGGCGGAATGCCTCGAGTACGCGCTGGCCAACGACGAGCGATTCGGCATCTGGGGCGGCCTGTCCGAGCGCGAGCGGCGCCGGATCAAGCGCGAAGCCGTGATGTGATCCGCGTCGGCGAGTCCTCGCCGACCGGCGGCGTCGCAGCCGCCTGTTCCTGACCGTCCCGCGGGGCGGTCACCATTCATTTCGGCCCGGCCCTCCGACGATCGGCCACGGGCAGCCCGGCGCCTGCCCTAGGTGCGGTCGGGGCCGGCCTCGACCTCGTCGGGCGAGATCTCCAGATGCTGCGAGACCAGCTCGACGAGGACCGAGTACACGAGGTCGCGCAGGTCGTCGCCGTCAGGCGCGCGCCGGGTGAGTGGCTTCCGGAACAACACGAGTCGGGCGCGGGTCGGCTGCCCGCTGCGGTCCACCCCCGCGGGGACCAGACGGGCGAGGGGGACGTCGCCGTCCGCCACGACCTCCTCGGGCCATGTCTCCCCGGGGCGCAGTCGCATACGGGGCACCATGTCCACGGCCAGGTCGAGGTGAACCAGCTGGCTGTGCCAGTGCTGGTCGATCTCGGCGAAGGCCTCGAGGGCCGCCGCGTCGAACTCGGCCGAGCGGCTGCGCCACCGCGGGACCTCCGGCGGCAGGATGGGGCCACGGGGGCCGTGGCCGCGACGCTCGGCCCGGCGGGAGGTCACCACGCGGGGGCCGCTACGCCCCGGGTCGCCGGGGAAGTCCCGGACCGAGATCCGGCTGCCCGCGGCCACGTCGGTCTGGCCGGCGCCGGGGATGGCGGTCCCGGTCGGCGGCCGTCCGGGAATATGGGCGCTGGGAGTCATGGCGCGAGGATAGCGCCGTCCGCTCCCTGTCGGCCGGAGCGGACCGTGTGGATCGCCTCGGCGTGTCGGGCGGGTCGGGGGGTGCGTCGGCGTTCGTCGGGGCTACGCTGGGATCTCGTGAGTGAGAACCGTCGTTGCTGCCGCCCGGGATGTCCGAATCGTGCGGTCGCCACGCTCACCTACGTCTACGCGGACTCCACCGCGGTGGTCGGACCGCTGCCCGCGGTGGAGGAGCCACACGCGTGGGACCTGTGCGCCGCCCACGCCCTGCGCATCACCGCGCCTCGTGGTTGGGACCTGGTCCGGCACCCTGACATCGACACCTCCGCCGAGGACTCGGATCTCACGGCTCTCCTCGACGCCGTCACCGGCGGACCCGTCGGTGGTCGTCGCACCGGGGCCGCGCTCGTCGACGCCGAGCGCCTGCGGCGGTTGGGGGTGTCCGAGCCGGGCCCGCTGTTCCCGGACGACGCACCCGAGTTCCCGACCGGACGTCCTCACCTGCGCGTGGTTCCGGACGCCCCGGAGTCCGCGGGGAGTGCGGCGGGTGGGCCCGGCGACGACCCCGGGGAGCCGGGGCCGGGGATCGGTTGATCCCCGCCCGCGAGGCGGATCCGTCGGCGGATGCGCACGGGTAGTGTCGCGGGTGACATTCACCCGCCTCATCCCTGGAGCAGCACGTGGCACGCAGCGCCGAGTCCGTCCGAGCAGTCATCAAGGCCTACGACGTCCGTGGGATCGTCGGTGAGCAGATCGACGAGGATTTCGTCCGCGAGGTAGGCGGCTCCTTCGCGCGCCTCATGCGCTCGGAGGGGGCCGGCGCCGTCGTCGTCGGTCATGACATGCGGGACTCGTCCCCGTCGCTGTCGGCCGCATTCGCCGAGGGCGTCACCGCCCAGGGCCTGGACGTGGTGGTCATCGGTCTCGCCTCCACCGACCAGCTCTACTACGCCTCGGGACTGCTCGACTGCCCCGGCGCAATGTTCACCGCCAGCCACAATCCCGCCCGGTACAACGGCATCAAGCTGTGCCGCGCGGGCGCCAAGCCGGTGGGCCAGCAGTCCGGGTTGCAGGTCATCTCCGAGGAGGTGACAAGCGGCGTCCCCGCTTTCGAGGGAGCGGCCGGCACCGTGTCCGAGCGCGATGTCCTCGACGGGTACGGGGAGTACCTGCGCGGGCTGGTCGACCTCTCGGACATCCGGCCGCTCAAGGTGGCCGTGGACGCGGGTAACGGCATGGGCGGGCACACCGTCCCCGCCGTCCTGGGCGGGCTCCCGCTGGAGATCGTGCCCCTGTACTTCGAGCTCGACGGTAACTTCCCCAACCACGAGGCCAACCCGCTCGAGCCGGCCAACCTCGTGGACCTGCAGGCCCTGGTTCGCGAGAGCGGCGCCGACATCGGGCTGGCGTTCGACGGGGACGCGGACCGGTGCTTCGTCGTGGACGAGCGCGGTGAGCCCGTCGCCCCGTCGGCCATCACCGCCCTCGTCGCGGAGCGGGAGCTGGCCAAGGATCCCGGCGCCACGATCATCTACAACCTCATCACCTCCCACGCGGTGCCCGAACTGGTCGAGCGGCAGGGTGGCGTCGCAGTCCGTACGAGGGTGGGCCACAGCTTCATCAAGGCACAGATGGCCGACACCGGCGCGGTGTTCGGAGGCGAGCACTCGGCGCACTACTACTTCCGTGACTTCTGGGGCGCCGACTCCGGGATGTTGGCGGCGATGCACGTCCTTGCCGCGCTCGGCGGGCAGGACGGCACGCTCTCCGACCTCATGGCCGAGTACACGACCTATGCCGCCTCGGGCGAGATCAACTCGACCCTGAACTCCGCCGAGGCACAGGCCGAGCGGATGGAGGCCGTCGTGGCGACGTTCACCGACCGGGCCGTGTCCATCGACCGGCTCGACGGCGTGACCGTCGATCTGGGGGAGGGCACCTGGTTCAACCTGCGTGCCTCCAACACCGAGCCTCTCCTGCGACTCAACGCCGAGGCGCCGACCAGCGAGGGTGTCGGCGCGATCGTCGACGAGGTCCTCGCGATCGTCCGTGCCTGACCTGTCGAGCGATACCGGATCCGGCCGGATCGATCTCGACGACGCCGAAGCGCTCCGCGCGGCGGACGCGACCGGGGCACTTCTGCACGCCTCGATGGGGGGCGCGCAGGTCCGGACCGTCGCGACCGCGGTGGCGGCAGGGCTTCTCGACGAGCTCGACGGCGTGCGGCCCAGGGCGATGGTCTGGGTCGGTGGCCGGTCCGCGCGCGCCCGTCAGGCGGCCGACCTGGTCGTCGCGCTGACCGAGGCCGTGGGCGGCTCTGCCGTCCCGCCGCTCGTGGTGGCGCACAGCTTGCCCGCCTGGGTGGGTGCGCTCGACGTGGTCCTGGTCTCCGGCGATGACGCGGGGGATCCGGGGCTCGCCGCCGCGATCGACACCGCGGCCGGTCGTGGCGCCGCCGTGGTGGTGGACGTGCCCCGGGAGGGGCCGGTCGCGGAGTCCGGCCGGGGGCAGGCCATGTGGCTCGAGCCCCTGCCGTACCTGCCCCCGCATCGCGGGGTCCTGCGCCATGTCGCCGCCGGCATGGCGGTGCTGACCGCACTGGGCGCCCGGGGCCTGGATGTCACCGCCGCCGCCGACGCGATCGACGTCGAGCTCGAGAGTCTCGGCCCCGAACTCTCGACCCCGGTCAACCCGGCGAAGCTTCTCGCCACCACGGTCGCGGGACGGGACCCACTGGTGTGGGTCCACGCCGACGCGGTCTCGGAGGCCGTGTGCGCCCGCGCGGTCGCGGCGTTCTGCGACGCCGGCCGGGTCACCGCGTCGACCTCCGTCGCCGATGCGGTGCGAGCGCAGGCCGAGCGGGCCCAGGGCCGCCCGCCGGCGGATCCGCTGGCCAGCCTTTTCCACGACGACGAGCTGGACGGGCCGCGGGGTGACCTACCGGCGCGTCACCTCGGTATGGTGTTGAGCGCGGACGAGGACCTCGTCCGGCTGGCCGCGGGCCCGCTCGCGGATGTCGAGTGGATCACCGACCGTGGTCAGGACACGGTCGGCGATGCTCCGACCCCGTTGAGCGGAAAGGTGGCCGCGTTCATGGCCCGGACCGAACTGTCGGCCGCATATCTCCTGGTCGGGGGGCTGTAGGCCAGTGGTGGCACTCAGCCCGGTGGTCCAGGCATACGCCTGGGGCTCCCGGACCGCTCTCCCCGAGCTGTGCGGGACGGCCTCCCCGGCCCCGCACCCCGTCGCCGAGCACTGGTTCGGGGCCCACGACTCGGGCTCCTCGCTCTGCACCGACGGACGCGGTCTCGACGCCAGGATCGCCGCCGATCCGCGGGGCGAACTGGGGGACAGGGTCGTCGACGAGTACGGCGGGGGGCTGCCGTTCCTCGTCAAGCTGCTCTCCGCCGAGCAGGCCTTGTCTCTGCAGGCGCACCCGTCGCCGGAGCGGGCACGTGAGGGTTATGCGGCCGAGGACGCACGCGGGATCGCCCTGGACGCGAACAACCGCAACTACCGGGACGTCAACCACAAGCCCGAGATCCTGGTCGCGCTGACCGAGTTCCACGCCCTCGTCGGCTTCCGGCCCGTCGAGCGCACGATCGCCCTGTTCGACGCCCTGGACGTGGCTCTGCTCCGCCCCTATCGGGACATGCTGGCGGGTCAGCCGGATGCGGAGGGGCTGCGCGCTGTGTTCACGACCTTCGTGACGATGCCGCACCCGGCCCTCGCCGATGTCGTGTCGGACCTGGTCGGATGCGCTGTCGGCTATCTGTCCGCCCACGGGGTCGACGGTCCCTGGTCGCCCGTGGCCGCCACGGTCACCGAGCTCGCGGAGCGCTACCCCAGCGATCCCGGCGTGTTGGCGGCGATGCTGCTCAACCGGGTCAGCCTGCATCCCGGCGAGGCCGTCTACCTGGGCCCCGGCCAGCTTCACGCCTATCTGAACGGCGTCGGCGTGGAGGTCATGGCCAACTCGGATAACGTCCTGCGTGGTGGCCTGACGCCCAAGCACGTGGACGTCCCCGAGCTCATGCGGGTGCTCGAGTTCACCCCGCTGCCCGACCCCACGGTGCAGCCGACGCCCGTGGACCGCGGCATCCCCGGCGAGGTCGACTACCCCACGCCGGAACCCGATTTCGCCCTGTCGCGTATCGACCTTCCCGCCGGAACCGAGTCGGTGTGGTGGCGGCCCGAAGGGCCTGAGGTGCTGTTGTGCACCTCCGGATCCGTCCGGGTCCACGACGGTGACTCGACCGAGATCCTCGGCGCCGGGGGCGCCTGCTGGGTGCCGGCGTCGGCGAACACCGTCACGCTGTCCGGTGCGGAGGGGGCCACGGTGTTCCGGACCCGCGTCGGGGACCGGTGACCGGACCACCGGCGCGGGAGGACTCCCGCTAGTGTGGTGCGGAAGTCTTCACAGAGATCGACAAGGAGCTGGTCGCACACATGTCCGCTGATCTGCAGGTGCAGTCCGTCAACGGTATCGAGTTCAAGGTGGCGGATCTCTCGCTCGCGGAGGCGGGCCGCAAGCAGATCCGTCTCGCGGAGCACGAGATGCCGGGTCTGATGGCGCTGCGCGAGGAGTACGCGACCGAGCAGCCGCTGGCCGGCGCCCGGATCGCCGGATCGATCCACATGACCGTCCAGACCGCGGTCCTCATCGAGACCCTCACCGCGCTCGGTGCCGAGGTGCGGTGGGCGTCCTGCAACATCTTCTCCACCCAGGACGAGGCCGCCGCCGCCGTCGTGGTGGGCCCGGAGGGCTCCCCCGAGGCGCCGGCCGGTGTGCCGGTCTTCGCCTGGAAGGGCGAGACGCTGGAGGAGTACTGGTGGTGCACCGAGCAGATCATGACCTGGCCGGGCGAGACCCCCAACATGATCCTCGACGACGGTGGCGACGCCACGATGCTCGTCATCAAGGGCACCGAGTTCGAGGCCGCCGGCGCCGTGCCGTCGGATGACGAGGCGTGGTCCGCGGAGGAGAAGGTCTTCCACGCGCTGCTGCGCGAGTCGGTCCCGGCGCACCCGGGCAAGTTCACGGCGATCGCCGAGTCGGTCCAGGGCGTGACCGAGGAGACCACCACCGGCGTGCACCGTCTGTACCACTTCCACAACGAGGGTGTGCTGCCGTTCCCGGCGATGAACGTCAACGACGCCGTCACCAAGAGCAAGTTCGACAACAAGTACGGCACCCGCCACTCGCTGCTCGACGGGATCAACCGCGGCACCGACGCCCTGATCGGCGGCAAGAAGGCCCTGGTCTGTGGCTACGGTGACGTGGGCAAGGGCTGCGCCGAGGCGCTCGCCGGCCAGGGCGCGCGCGTCCAGGTCACCGAGGTCGACCCGATCAACGCCCTGCAGGCGCTCATGGACGGCTTCGACGTGGTCACCGTCGATCAGGCGATCGCCGACGCCGACATCGTCATCACCGCCACCGGCAACAAGGACATCATCACCTTCGAGCACATGAAGGCGATGAAGAACAAGGCCATCCTCGGCAACATCGGCCACTTCGACAACGAGATCGACATGGCCGGCCTCGAGTCCGCCGCCGACGTCACCCGGATCAACATCAAGCCGCAGGTCGACGAGTTCGTCTTCGAGGAGGACGGCCGTTCGATCATCGTGCTGTCCGAGGGGCGCCTGCTCAATCTCGGCAATGCCACCGGACACCCGTCGTTCGTGATGTCCAACAGCTTCTCCGATCAGGTCATCGCCCAGATCGAGCTGTTCACCAAGGCCGATCAGTACCCGGTCGGCGTGCACCTGCTGCCCAAGATCCTCGACGAGAAGGTCGCCCGGCTGCACGTCGAGGCGCTCGGCGGCACGATCACGCGCCTCGCCAAGGATCAGGCCGAGTACATCGGCGTGGACGTCGAGGGCCCGTACAAGCCCGAGCACTACCGCTACTGATCGACCGGATTCCGGACCGGGGGGCAAGGGCAGTGAACGGCAGGCTCGCCGTGATCGAAGGGCTGGACGGTGCGGGGAAGAACACCCTGACCACCGCGCTCGCCGAGGAGCTGACCGGCCGCGGACTCACGGTCGGCCGCCTGGCCTTCCCCCGCTACGGGACCCTGCATGCCGACCTGGCCGCCGATGCACTGCACGGAGGCCAGGCCGGCACCGCGGACTCCCCGCACGCGATGGCGCTGTTGTTCGCGATGGACCGCCACGCCGCGTCGGGGGAGTTGTCCGCCCTGGGCGAGGCCAACGATGTGGTCCTGCTGGACCGGTACGTGGCCTCCAACGCCGCCTACACCGCGGCCCGACTGGGCGCGGAGCGGGCCGATGAGGCCGTGGAATGGATCGGCGCGTTGGAGTTCGAGCGGCTCGGCCTGCCCGTCCCGGACCTCCAGATCCTGCTCGACACCCCGGTCGAGGTCGCCGCGGAACGGGCGGGCTCCCGCGAAGTGTCCGATCCGGGCCGCGCCCGCGATCGGTACGAACGCGACTCGACCCTCCAGGCCGACACGTCCCGGGCCTACCGGCGGCTCGCCGAGACCTCCTGGCGTTCGCCCTGGACGATCCTCGGGGCCGAGCCCGACGTACACGAGTTGGCCGACGTCGTCGTCGGACTCTAGATCCCCGCGGGTACTCCGGCGGCGCGAACACCGGCCGCCCCGGTCGGCAGTGGGCTCGTCTCGGAGGCCGAGCCGTGCCCACGTGGTGTCGGTCCGGGCGGGTAAGGTCTGTATGAGCAGGAACACGACCCGCGGAGCGTTCCGACGGTCGCGTGCGCCTGCCGCCCCGACACGATACGCCGACAACAAGTGGTGACAATGACCCCCAAGATCCTCGTCGTCGACGACGACGCCGCGCTGGCAGAGATGCTCACCATCGTCCTGCGGGGCGAGGGGTTCGAGACCGAGGTCGTCGGCGACGGCGTCCAGGCCAGTGAGACGTTCCGCGCTGCACAGCCCGACCTGGTGCTGCTGGACCTCATGTTGCCGGGCAAGAGCGGGATCGACGTGTGTCGGGAGATCCGCGCGGAGTCCCGCGTCCCGATCGTCATGCTCACCGCCAAGACCGACACGGTCGATGTGGTGCTGGGCCTGGAGTCCGGCGCTGACGACTACATAATGAAGCCGTTCAAGCCCAAGGAGCTGGTGGCCCGCATCCGGGCCCGGCTGCGGCGGGGCGAGGACGAGCCGAGCGAGGTACTGCACATCGGCGACGTGACGATCGACGTGCCCGCGCACACCGTCACCCGCGAGGGGACACCGATCCCGCTCACCCCGCTCGAGTTCGACCTGCTCGTGGAGCTTGCACGTAAGCCCCGACAGGTGTTCACGCGAGAGGTTCTCCTCGAGCACGTGTGGGGCTACCGCCACTCGGCGGACACCCGCCTGGTCAACGTCCACGTCCAGCGTCTGCGCGCGAAGATCGAGAAGGATCCGGAGAACCCCGAGGTGGTCCTCACGGTTCGTGGAGTCGGCTACAAGGCGGGCGCGGTCTCGTGACCGCCGCTCGCCCGGGCGACGCGGCGGCGTCCCCCGGGGACGAGCGCGACACCCGCGACCTGACGGACACGTCGCCGACCCTCCGCGAGAGGCTGGCGGACCTGGACCCAGGGGCGCTGGGGCTGCGGATCGCGCGGCTCTGGCGGCGCTCACTGCAGTTGCGCGTCGTCACCTCGACCCTGGCGTTGTCGATGGGCGTGATCCTGACGATCGCGTTCATGCTCCAGAGCCAGATGACCGCGCAGTTGCTGTCGACCAAACTCGACGCGGCCGTCGAACAGGCGGGCCGTCTGCGGCTCACGGTGGAGGCGCAGATCGCGGCCACCGACGAGGGCACCAGCGAACAGTCCAGGCTCGACCAGGCCCGCAGCGCGCTCGGCGAGCGCGGCTTGGCCTCCGGCGGGGACTCGGTCCACGCCGGCACCTTCGACCCGATACTCGTGATCCCCGACCAGACCGGCCGGGGGCAGGTCGTCAGCCCTGCCGGGGCCCAGGTCCCGCCGGAACTGCAGTCCCTCGTCCAGCGGGGCCGGATCGCCTCCCAGTACGTCACCATGGACTTCCGTGGCGAGCAGGTGAAGGCGCTGATCATCGGCACGCCCACCGACTCGTCGATCCCGGGGCTCGAGCTGTATCTCGTCTATCCGTTGATCGCCGAGGAACAGACGCTCGGGATCATGCGCGGCATCGTCGCCACCGCGGGGCTCGCCATCATCGTGCTGTCCGCGGCGATCGCCTGGATGGTCGCCCGACAGGTCGTCCTGCCGGTGCGGCAGGCCGCCTCGATCGCCCAACGTTTCGCCAACGGGCACCTCAAGGAACGGATGGTGATCCGCGGCGAGGACGACGTTGCGCGGCTGGCGATGGCGTTCAACGACATGGCACAGAGCCTGTCCGACCAGATCACCCAACTCGAGGAGTTCGGTGACCTGCAGAAGCGGTTCACCTCCGACGTCTCCCACGAGCTGCGCACCCCGCTGACCACCGTCCGCATGGCCGCCAGCATCATCTCCGACTCGGCGGAACACCTCGACGCGCCCACCAAGCGAGCGGTCGAGTTGCTCGAGTCGGAGCTCGATCGCTTCGAGAGCCTGCTCACCGATCTGCTCGAGGTCTCCCGCCACGACGCCGGCATGGCCGAGCTGTCGGTGGCCGAGATGGACGTGCGTAACGCCGTCCAGGACTCGGTCGAGACCGTCGCCCACATCGCCGAGTCCGCGGGGGTCGAGGTCGAGGTCGACATGCCGGACGATCCCGTCATCGCCGAGGTCGACTCGCGACGCGTCGAGCGGATCCTGCGTAACCTCATCGCCAACGCCCTGGACCACTCCGAATCGAAACCGGTCAAGGTGACGATGCGGATGTCCGACGCCGCGCTGGCGGTCTCGGTCCGCGACCGGGGCGTGGGACTCAAGCCGGGGGAGGAGGCCTTGGTCTTCAACCGTTTCTGGCGGGCCGACCCCTCGCGGGTACGCCGCTCCGGCGGGACCGGTCTGGGCCTGGCCATCGCGCTCGAAGACGCCAAGCTCCACGGTGGCCGACTGGACTGCTGGGGCAGCCCGGGCGAGGGCTCCTGCTTCCGACTCACCATCCCCAGGCAGCACGGCGGAACCCTGACGTCCAGCCCGCTGCCGCTGACGCCGGAGGACGAGGCGCGACAGATCCGGTCCGATTCGCCCACCCCGCTCGACCGTGTCCCCGGGACCGCGGACGGTGAGGGATGACCAGGGCCCGGCTGCTGTCCCTCCTGGTGGCGCTCGTGAGTGCGACCGGGTTGGTGGCGACGGGCTGTGCGACGCTGCCGTCGTCGTCGTCGCCCCAGGTCATCGACACCTTCGCCCCCTCCTCGCCCGACCTGTCGGTCCCCACGCCGGTGCCGGATCAGGAGCCCGACCTGTTGGTCCGCGACTTCATCAAGGCGGCGGCCATCGCCGACCAGCGGCACGCCGCCGCCCGCCAGTTCCTCACGCCGGAGGCAGCGGAGCAGTGGGACGACTCTGCCGAGACGACCATCGTGCTGCGCGCCGATCTCAGCGCCGAAGGCGGCCGCTCCGCCGACCGCGCCGAGTACACCCTGCGCGGTGAGAAGGTCGGCACACTCGACCCGGGCGGGATCTTCCGCGACGACACGGGGCAGGTCGAGGTGACCATCGGGCTCACCCGCACCGACGGGCAGTGGCGCATCGACGAGCTCCCGCCCGGCGTGGTGATCGAACGCACCGAGTTCTTCTCCACCTATGCCCAGCGTGAACTGTTCTTCCTCTCCGGCTCCGCCGACTCCCTCGTCCCCGACCCGCGCTGGACCGCCGCCGACCGCACCGATCTGGGGTACTCGCTCGTCAATCTGCTGGCCACCGGGCCCCGGCCGGCGTTGGACGGGGCGGTGCTCTCGCGGGTCCCGGACTCGGTGTCCGTCCGTCCGACCGAGTCCGCCGACGATGAGGATCAGCCCGGCACGACTATCGATTTCACCGGCCTTCCCGTGCTTAGCAGCCAGGCCACCACCCAGTTCGCGGCCCAGGTGGTCTGGACCCTCGCCAGATCGGACGTTCCCGGGCCCTATCGGCTCGAACGCGACGGCGCCCCGCTCGACGAGCGCTACGCCGAAGGCTGGACGACCGAGGACGTCCGCGATTTCGACCCCTACCCACCCGTCGAGCCCATGCGCTACGCCCTCACCGCCGCCGACGGCCTGGTGCGACTCGACGCAGGCGGCGCCCGCCCGGCCGACGGGCCCTGGTCCGCGGTCCGCGGGGGGCGGAGCGCCGCCATGTCGTATGACGGTCGCACCGTGGCCGTGGTGGCCGGGGACGTGCAGACCGGACCCCGCCGCCTCATGGTGGGCGCGCTCGACGCGCAGCCCGTCGAGGCGATCAGCGCCCGCACGGTGGCCGGCCCGACCTTCCACCCCATCGACGGACGGGTCTGGGCGCTGGTCGACGGCACCCGCCTGGTGCGGATCGGGGTCGGCGGAGACGATCCGTCGATCCAGGAGATGGACGCACGACCGATCCTGGACCTCGGGTCCGGGGTGTCGGACCTGCGGATCGACCGATCCGGTGCCCGGATGGCCGTGGTCGCCGACGGCAAGGTGTTCATCGGCGCACTGTCGGATGAGACCGGGCAGCCGCTCGCCGGCTCGTTCCGCCAGATCGGTCGGACTCTGGGCGAGACCGTGACGTCGGTGGCCTGGCGTGACCGGTCGACCGTCGTGGTGGGACGCGATACCGCGGAGGCGCCGGTCGTGACGATCTCGGTCGACGGGGCGATCACCGAGCCGCTCTCGCAGCGCAACATCTCCGGCCCGGTCACCGACGTGGCCGCCGCCGGCCGCGAAGTGTATGCGGTGGACCAGCGCTCGCTCCTGCGCCTGGACACCGCCGCCGAGACCAGTGATCGCTACTGGCGCGAGATCAACGGGCTCGCCGCGATCCGCGCCGAGCCGGTGGTCGCGGGCTGATCCGGTCGTGTCCGATCCCGGCCTTCCAGGGGAGCCCGCGCGCCCCGGACGGTCCCACTCCGACACCATCCGCCGCGGTGCGGGCGGCGGGCAGGGCCGTCGTGGCTTCTCCTGGGGCGCCGCCCTGGCGGACCTCGTCGTCCCCCTGGAATGCGGCGGCTGCGGCAGGCCGGGGGAGCGGTGGTGCGCCGGCTGCGCGGAGACCCTCGCGGGGCCGCTGCTGCGGATCCGTACCCGCGCCGATCTGACGGCACCGGCCTGGGCGCTGGCACGGCACACCGGGGCGGCCGCCCACGCGGTCTCCGCCTACAAGGACCGGGGCCGGGCGGACCTGGCGCGGACGTTCGGTGCGGCGCTGGCTGTCGGCATCGATCGCCTTCGTGCAGCCGGGGAGATCGCGGAGGCCGGGGAACGTCCGGTGGTGCTGGTCCCCGCACCGGCGTCCGCGCGGGCCCGCCGCCGGCGCGGGTTCGACCACATGCGTGTGGTGGCGGACGCGGTGGCCGCCGATCTCGTCGGTTCGGTCCCCCCGGACACGGTGGCGGTGGCGCCCCTCCTCGAGGTGCGGGGGCGGGTGCGTGACGCCTCCGGGCTCGGTGCGCAGGCGCGCACGGACAACCTCGCCGGCCGGATCAGGCGCCGTCCCGCCGACACGGCGCTCCGGGCCTCGCCCGGGGCGCCCGAGACCGTCGCCGCACTGCTGTCCACCCCGGCGACGATCCTCGTCGTGGACGACGTGGTGACGACCGGGGCGACCGCGGCGGCGTGCGCGGCGGCGTTGGCATCCGGGGGGCTGAAGGTGGCCGGGGTGCTCGCGCTGACGGCCGCCTGACACCTCCGGTGCGCGACTTCTGCGGGACCCGCGGCCGACCTCCAGATGACCGGGTAGGGTGGGTGTCGGACGCGGTTCACCAGCACGTTCACTGTTGTTGGTGGTTGGTGGGCCACGTCCGAGAGTGTCCACTCAGCCATGTGGGTTGACCCTTCGGCCGGTATTCCGGGCGGTGTCCGGGAGCGGCCGGAGTGGTCCGCCGCAGGCCCGATGAGGAGGAGCTTCGATGGCGAAGACCCCCGCAGTCCTGCTTGACCCCGCCACCTTCGACGGTCCCACGACCGACGATCCCGGCACTCCGGACGCCCCGGTGACGATCAGGGGCCGGAATGTCGAGGTACCCGAACACTTCGGGGCCCGGATCAACGCGAAGCTCGCGAAGATCGAGAAGATCTCGCCGACGAACATCCAGCGTTTCGACGTGATCCTGTTGCACGAGAACAACCCGCGGTTGTCCAAGGTGAGTCAGCGCATCGAGATCACCGTCAAGGGCAAGAGCGGTGTCGCCCGTGCGGAGGCGGCCGAGGACACCTTCTACGGCGCTCTCGAGTCGGCGGTCGCCAAGCTCGAGCGCCAGATGCGTAAGGCGCGGACCCGGCGCAAGATCAGCCATCAGGGGCATCGCCGTCCGCAGTCGGTGGCCGAGGCGACCGCAGAGCTCGCCTCCGACGCGGCGCCGGCCGAGGTGCTCGACGAATACGCGGACGCGATCGAGCACGATGAGCAGCTACCCGGTCAGATCGTGCGCCGCAAGGAGCACGACAGCTCGCCGATGACCGTCGACGAGGCGTTGGAGAGGATGGAACTCGTGGGTCACGACTTCTACCTGTTCCGTGACTCCGAGTCCGGCCGCGCCACCGTCGTCTACCGGCGCCATGCGTTCGACTACGGTCTGATCACCCTGACCGAGTAAGAGGGCCGGCAACCCGCTGTCCGCACCGCACGGGGGCGGTCCGATCCGAAGGGACCGGACCGCCCTCGGCGTGTACGGACGGCCCGGAACACCTAGGATGTGCGAGGGACCGGTGTGGTAACACGCCGGTTCGTGAGAACCCCGACCACATCCCCGACCACGAGGACGTTCGAGACTGTGTCCATCCTTTCCAAGCTGCTCCGGGCCGGCGAGGGGCGAAAGCTCAAGAAGTACACCGCTCTCGCCGACTACGTGGACTCGCTCTCCGCTGACGTGGAGAAGCTGAGCGACGACGAACTCCGTGCGAAGACCGACGAGTTCAAGAGCCGGGTGGCCGAGGGTGAGACGCTCGACGCGCTACTGCCCGAGGCGTTCGCCGTCGCCCGTGAGGCGGCTTTCAGGGTGCTGGGCCAGCGGCCCTACAAGGTGCAGATCATCGGCGGCATCGTGCTACACACCGGCGCCGTCGCCGAGATGAAGACCGGTGAGGGCAAGACGCTCACCTGTGTGCTGCCCGCCTACCTCAACGCGCTGTCCGACGACGGTGTGCACGTGGTGACGGTCAACGACTACCTGGCCAAGCGTGACGCGGAGTGGATGGGGCGGGTCCACCGGTTCCTGGGCCTGTCCGTCGGCGCGATCCTCAGCGGAATGACCCCGGCCCAGCGTCGCGATTCCTACAACGCGGACATCACCTACGGCACGAACAACGAGTTCGGCTTCGACTACCTGCGCGACAACATGGCGCACGACACCGCCGAGCTCGTCCAGCGCGGTCACAACTTCGCGATCGTCGACGAGGTCGACTCGATCCTCATCGACGAGGCGCGGACACCGCTCATCATCTCCGGCCCCGCCGACGGTTCGAGCAAGTGGTACGGCGAGTTCGCCCGCATCGCGCCGCTGCTCGAAGAGGGCACGCACTACGAGGTCGACCGCAAGAAGCGCACCATCGGTGTGACGGAGCCCGGCGTCGAGTTCGTCGAGGACCAGCTGGGTATCGACAACCTCTACGAGGCCGCCAACTCGCCGCTGGTGAGTTACCTGAACAACTCCATCAAGGCCAAGGAGCTGTTCACCAAGGACAAGGACTACATCGTCCGCGACGGCGACGTGATCATCGTCGACGAGTTCACCGGTCGCGTCCTGGACGGTCGCCGCTACAACGAGGGCATGCACCAGGCCATCGAGGCCAAGGAGCGGGTCGAGATCAAGGCCGAGAACCAGACGCTGGCCACGATCACCCTCCAGAACTACTTCCGGCTCTACGAGAAGCTGTCCGGCATGACCGGCACCGCCGAGACCGAGGCCGCCGAGCTGTACTCGATCTACAAGCTCGAGGTCATGCCGATCCCGACCAACCGCCCGATGGCCCGCCAGGATCAGGGTGACCTCATCTACAAGACCGAGGAGGCGAAGTTCGGCGCCGTCGTCGAGGACATCGCTGAGCGGGTGGAGAAGAAGCAGCCGGTGCTCGTGGGTACCGCTTCGGTCGAGCGCAGTGAGCACCTGTCCCGGCTGCTCACGCGCAAGGGGGTCAAGCACCACGTCCTCAACGCGAAGTTCCACGCCTCGGAGGCGCAGATCGTCGCGCAGGCCGGTCGCCCCGGTGCCGTCACCGTCGCCACCAACATGGCCGGCCGCGGTACCGACATCGTGCTCGGCGGCAACGCCGACATCATCGCGGACCTCAACCTCCGCGAGCGCGGCCTCAACCCGGTGGACACCCCGGAGGAGTACGAGGCCGCCTGGGATGAGGAGATCGAGCGCATGCGCGCGCTCACCAAGAAGGAAGCCGAAACCGTCCGCGAGGCCGGTGGCCTCTACGTACTGGGCACCGAGCGGCACGACTCCCGACGGATCGACAACCAGCTGCGTGGCCGCTCCGGCCGTCAGGGCGATCCTGGCGAGTCCCGCTTCTACCTGTCCCTCGGTGACGAACTCATGCGGCGCTTCAACGGCGCGGCCGTCGAGGCCATCATGAACCGGCTGAACCTGCCGGACGATGTCCCGATCGAGGCGCGGATGGTCTCGAACGCGGTGAAGAACGCCCAGACCCAGGTCGAGTCGCAGAACTTCGAGATCCGCAAGGACGTCCTGAAGTACGACGAGGTCATGAACCAGCAGCGCACCGTGATCTACAAGGAGCGCAAGCGGATCCTCGAGGGCGAGGACATCACCGACCAGGTCGAGTCGATGATCTACCAGGTGGTCAGCGCGTACGTCGACGGCGCGACCGCCGAGGGTTACGTCGAGGACTGGGACCTGGAGAAGCTCTGGGACGCACTCGGACAGCTGTACCCGGTGTCCATCAGTGCGGAGGACGTCCTCGACGGCGACGAGTACGGCGCCGCCGGTGACCTCAGCTCCAAGAACCTCCGGGACGCCGTACTGGACGACGTGTTCGCCCGCTACGACGAGCGCGAGGCCGAGATCGAGGGCATCGGCGGCGAGGGCGCGATGCGTCAGCTCGAGCGTTCGATCATGCTGCAGGTTCTCGACCGCAAGTGGCGCGAGCACCTGTACGAGATGGACTACCTCAAGGAGGGCATCGGCCTGCGGGCGATGGCCCAGCGCGATCCGCTCGTCGAGTACCAGCGCGAGGGCTACGACATGTTCTCCGGGATGATGGACGGGGTGCGCGAGGAGACCGTGGCGTTCCTGTTCAACGTCAAGGTCGAGGCCAACCAGCAGCGCAACACCGTGGCGGCGCCGTCCGCCACGCAGGCGGCCGCCCTGGCCGGCGCCAACCCGATCCTGCAGGCGGCAGGTACCGGCCGTGACGTCTCGGACGAGCAGATGCAGTTCTCGGGGCCGTCCGAGTCCGGAGACGCGGAGCTGGTCGACGAGTCCGGTGCGGGCAACCGCGCCGACCGTCGCGCCCAGGACAAGAAGGAGCGCGCCGAGCGACGCGAGCGTGCCGCCCGGTCGGCCGGCAAGGGGCGCAAGGACTGACCCCTGATCGCGCTCCGGGTCAGACCATCCGGAGCGCGACGCACGAGGCCCCTGTGGGGGTCACCCGGATGCGGGCCGCGACTGCGAACAGTCGCGGCCCGCGCGCGTATGTGGCGCAGACCTCGTAGTCGGTGGACCGGGGGTCCGCTTCGCCTCCGGCACCGCTACCGGCGTCGGCCGTGTGGCCCGCCCCGGTGCCCCCGTCCCCGGCCGGGGCGGGATCCACCCCGGCCGGGTGGATGTGGAGGCGATGGATGCGGGCGGGGCCCAGCTGCCTGCCGGGGACGCCCGTGCGCGCCAGAGTCCGCAACATCTCCACCAGGTGCTCCGGGAAGGCCCCGCGCATGTTGTTCGGTGAGCGTTTGCGGTCCACCACCTCGAGCGCCATGACCACCAGCGCGTGGGCCGACCGCCGGGCCGGGACGGGCACCCCGCGCTCCGGGGCCGGCCGCGGGCGCCTCGGCCGACCCCCGACCGGACGACCGGAACGGGCTCCCGGCGACGGTTCCGTGGAGGGGAGAGGGCGGACCCCGTCGTCGTCATAATCCTCGTCGACCCCGGGGCGGACACGGCGCTCCCGGGCGTCGATCCGCCCCGTTCCGGGCCGGGTCACCTGCGTCGCGGACATGTCAGCTCTGCTCCCTCCACCGCCGGACCGGGGACGGTCCGGCGTCGTCTAACCCCTATGACGGGCCGGGAGCGGCGCGTGGTTCCACCTCGCTTACTGCGTCATGGCCCCGCGTTGCCTAGGCTGTTCCCATGCGAGGACTGATTGTCGACTACTTCGGGGTGCTGGACGGCACGGAGGAGGACCGCGAGAACTGGCGGTCCATCCTGACAGGTGCCAGGGAGAATGATGTCCGGCTCGCTGTTCTCAGCAACGAGCCCGAAGGGCCGGGGGCGGAGCGGGTCCGCGAGGACGCCCGCGCCTACGGGATCGAGCACGTGGTGCTCAGCGGTGTGACCGGTGTCGAGAAGCCCGAGTCCGAGGCGTTCCTGGAGGCGGCACGCCGGCTCGAGCTGGAGCCGCGCGAGTGCGTGATGGTCGACGATGCGATCGAGAACGTCCTCGGCGCCGTGCAAACCGGCATGATCGGCGTGTTCTACCAGGTGTTCGACCGGGCGGCCGTGGAGATCCGCGGGCTGCTGGGATTGGATGAGGTGGTCTGACCCGTGGCGACCAGGCTGGCGACGGCGGACGCGGATCTGCTGCTCGGGGATGCCGCGCGTTCTCGAAGCCGTCACTCGTGCTCCCTGGCGCTGGTCTCGAGGGACCGGCCGTGGGACATCGATCGGGTGATGGAGTTCGTCGACGCCCGCCTGGCTGACGCGCCGCGGTTCCGGCAGCGGATCCGGCAGGTGCCGTTTGGGCTCGCCCGAGCCGTCTGGGTGGACGATCCGGAGTTCGACCTGAGTTTCCATGTGCGGCGTTCCGCGCTGCCCGCCCCGGGCGGGATGCGCCAGCTCGCCGACCTGGTGGCACGACTCGTCGACCGGCCGCTGGAACCCGACCGCCCGCTGTGGGAGCTGTACCTCATCGAGGGCGTGGAGGACGGCAAGCTGGCCATCCTCACCAAGACCCACCACGTGCTTCTCGGTGGCCCCAACGCCGTGGACCTGGCCCAGGTGCTGACCGCCGAGTTCCAGGCCTCGGCGGACGCGGACGAGGTAGCCACATGGACGCCCATGCCGTCCCCCGGGGACGGGGTGCTCGTGCTCGACGCCCTCATGACCATCGTCTCCGACCCGCTGGAGCTGGTCCGCCGCTCCGCGCGGCTCGTCCACGCGATCGAGCGGACTACCCGGGGCCTGGCGGGGGCGGCGAACTTCGCGGTGCTGCGGTCGGGGGGCGGGCTGTCGGAGATGTTCCGCACCGAACGCGCCCGGGGTAGCCGCGTGGGCCTGGCGTCGTTCCCGCTGTCCACGGCCCGGGAGATCGCCCGGGCCCACGGATGCAAGGTCAACGACGTGGTGCTGGCCGTGCTGTGCGGGGCACTGCGTTCGTGGATCCTGTCGTGCGGGCATCCGCTGATCACCTCCGACGTCCTGCGGGTGATAGTCCCGATGGCGGTGACGTCCGAGAGCGACCCGGGTGAGGACCACCGGGACGTGACCTCCGCGGAGATCGCCTCGGCGCTAATCTCGATGCCGGTGGGAGAGCCCAATCCGCGTATGCGGCTGGCGCAGATCGCACGCGAGACGGCGACCCAGCGCAATCCCCGCGAGGCCGTTGGCGCCAAGTCGCTGGCCCGGCTGTCCGGGTTCGCGCCGCCGACCCTGCACGCGCTGGGCTCGCGCGCGGCGATCATGCTGCCGTCGGACAGCTACGACCTCGTGGTGACCAACGCGCCGGGGCCCCAGCACAAGATGTTCTGGGGAGACGGCGAGCTCGTCGAGGTCTACCCGATCCCGGCGCTGCTCGAGCACAAGGCGCTCGCAGTGTCGATGAGCAGCTACTCCGGCATCGTGTACTGCGGCTTCACCTCCGATCGCCAGGCCGTCCCGGATGTCGAGGAGATCGGTGAGCTCATCTCCGGCGCGCTGGAGGAGCTCGTCGGCATCGCCACCTGATCGGTACCCGCGCGGCGCCGCCGACCCGGTCGGCATCGCCCACTGACCGTCCCGGTCGACCGATGACGCCGGCTGACCGCCACCAGCACTTCGAGGAAGGCCCCACCATGCGCTTGTTCATCCCCGCCACGTTGCCGATGCTCGAGACCCTGCTCACCGACGGGGAGATGCCGGTGCGTAGCGGCACCGCGTTCGCGGCCACGCCGGCGCTCATCGAGTCGTACGCGGAGGGCGATCTCGAGGAGATCGAGCACGTCGCGTTCCTGGAGGCCGCCCGCGCCTCGCTGCGGCTGCTCGGCGGCGAGATCGACTCCGGCACCGCGCACGGCACCCACCCGCATCGGCGGGTGGTGGTGAGCGTGGACCTGCCCGACGAACGGGTCACGCTGCGCCCGGACCTGGACACCGCGGTGGTGCGGATCAGCGGCGGGACCGTGGTGTCGTCGGACATCGCGGCGGTGCACGTGGATCTCGCGGGCGCGGTGGACCTGGTCAGGGGCGCGATCGACGCGGTGGATCGGGCCGATCTCGGCGACGAGGACGCGGAGCTCACCGTGGGAGACGCGCTCGATGTGGATCTGGCCTGGTACGACGCGGCGGAGTTGCCGTTTCTGTTGACGCTGCTCTGAGCGCGGTGCAACGGTTGTACAGGGCCGACGACGAGGACGAGCGGACTGTCGCGAACAGCACTGTGGTCTCCCGTCCGGGCCTAACCTACGCTACCGTAGGTTAGTGTTCGTCAACGCCGACCCGACCCTCGGGCGAGCGGGCGGCCGGACGTCGAGGGAGGCACCAGTGTCGGAGTCGAAGAGTGGACTAGGCCGGATCCTGCGGGCAGCCGCCGCGAGGGTCCCCGAGCCGCGCACCGCGCACCGGTTCCTCAACCGGCTCACCCACCCGCTGCGCGTGGATGACTATTCGTCGCTCGTCTACCCGCTGTGGTCCTCGCGCGAGCTGCGCGGCGAGGTGGTCTCCGTGCGACGTGAGGCCGACGACGCGGTGACGCTCGTGATCAAGCCGGGCTGGGGTGCCACCCCCACCTACCGCCCGGGTCAGTACCTGGGGATCGGCGTGCTCGTCGACGGCCGGTGGACCTGGCGTTCCTACTCGCTGACCTCCGCACCGACCAGCGGGCGGGGCGAGTACTCGGTGACCGTCAAGGCGATGCCCGAGGGACTGCTGAGCAATCACATCGTCGGCACGGTCGAGCCGGGCACGATCGTGCGCCTACAGGCCCCGGCGGGCGACTTCCATCTGCCGTCGCCCACCCCGGACAAGATCATGTTCGTCAGCGCCGGCTCCGGCGTCACACCGGTCATGGGCATGCTCCGGTCGATGGACCGCCGCTCCGGGGGCGAGCGTTTCCCGGACGTGGTGCACGTGCACTCGGTCCGTACCCGCGAGGACGCACTGTTCTACGACGAGCTGCTCGCCCTCGAACGCACCCAGCCCGGCTACACCCTGCACCTGCGGGTCACGGCGGAGGAGGGGCGCATCAACGCCGCGCAGATGTCGGCGCTGGTCCCCGATTGGTCGGAGCGGCCGACCTGGGCCTGTGGTCCGTCGGCGATGCTGGACGAGCTGGACGAGCACTTCGGTGCGTCCGGCCGCGAGGACCTGTACGTCGAGCGGTTCACCGTCAACCGCGACGCCGGCGCCTCGGGCGGCACGGTCACCTACGGCTCGACCGGCAAGACCGTCGAGTTGGACGGCGCCACCACGATCCTCGAGGGCGGGGAGAGCGTGGGCGTGCAGATGCCGTTCGGTTGCCGGATGGGCATCTGCCAGACGTGCGTGGTCCCGCTGGAGGACGGCCATGTCCGCGACCTGCGCAACGGCACCGATCACGGCCCCGGGGAGCGCATCCAGACCTGCGTGTCGGTCGCGCTGGGGGACGTGGAACTCAACCTCTGAGGGCGGTCGCCGGCTCAGGCCGGATCGTTTCTGTCCTGCCCCAGCTCCCACGGGTCGTTGGACTGCAGCGCGCCGAGGAGCTCGCGGACGGCCAGCGCGCGCCGGTGCGTGGCCGGGTCCTCGATCGCGTCGAACGCACACTCGGGATCGGCGGGCGGCCCCTGGTGGGTGCAGCCGCGCGGGCAGTCCTCGGCGATCTCGTGCAGGTCCGAGAAGGCGGCCACCACGTCGTCCGGGGAGACGTGCGCGAGTCCGAAGCTGCGGATCCCGGGGGTGTCCACCACCCAGCCGCCCGCGCCCAACTCGAGCGCCACCGACTGGGTGGAGGTGTGCCGGCCCTTGCCGACCCCGGAGACCACGCCGGTGGCCCGGCCGGCGTCGGGGACGAGGCGGTTGACCAGGGTCGACTTGCCGACGCCTGAATGGCCGATCAGTGCGGAGATCCGGCCGTCGATGGTCTCGTGGAGCTCGGCGAGGTCGTCGTCGACCCCCACCATCAACACCGGGACGTCGAGCGCGGTGAACTCGGCGGCGAACACCGACGGATCGTCGAGGTCGCCCTTCGTCAGGCACAGCACCGGCGTCAACCCGCCGGTGTAGGCGGCGACCAGCGCGCGGGCGACGAAGCCGGCGCGCGGCGGCGGATCGGCGACGGCCACCACGATGAGCAGACGCTCGGCGTTGGCCACCACCACCCGCTCGTACGGGTCGGAGTCGTCGGCGGTGCGGCGCAGCACCGTGGAACGCTCCTCGACGCGCACGATCCGCGCCAGGGTGTCGCGCGCGCCGGTCAGGTCCCCGACCACGCCCACGTGGTCACCCACGACGATCGGTGTGCGCCCGAGCTCGCGGGCGCGCATCGTCACCACGCGCGTGCCGGCGGCGTGGGTGGGCCCGTCGTCGAGCAGCACGCACCCCCACCGCCCGCGGTCGACGCTGACGACCATCGCGGCGGCCGCGTCGTCGTGGCTCGGGCGCCGCTTGGTGCGGGGCCGTGAGCCCTTTCCGGGCCGGATCCGGACGTCGGACTCGTCCCATCCGCGTGCGCCGCTGGTGCCCCGTCGGCCCGCCATGGCGGCGCGTCAGCCCCGCCCGGCGAGCATGTCGGACCACATTCGCGTGAAACCGGGCATGGTTTTGGAGGTGGAGTCGATGTCGTCCACCTCGACGCCGGCGGTGACCAGGCCGATGATCGCGCCGGCGGTGGCCATGCGGTGGTCGGCGTAGGCGCGCCACGGGGCTCCGCACAGGGGGGCGGGCGTGATCACGAGGCCGTCGGCCAGTTCGGTGACCCCGCAGCCCACGGCGCCGAGCTCGGCGGCCAGGGCCGCCAGGCGGTCGGTCTCGTGGCCGCGCAGATGGGCGATCCCGGTCAGGCGGGAGGGGCCGTCGGCGAGCGCGCAGAGCGCGGCGACGGTGGGCGTGAGCTCACCGATGGCGGACAGGTCCATCTCGACGGGGGACAGGCGTTCAGGACCGACGACGACGAGGGCGCCGTGCCCGGCCTCGTCGGCGGTCTCTCCGGAGCCGTCGTCAGCGGCCTCGAGGGTGACGGTCGCGCCCATGGCCTGCAGGATGCCGCGGATGGCATCGCCGGGCTGGGTCGTGGTGGACGGCCAATGGGGGACGCGTACGGTGCCGCCCGTCACCGCGGCGGCGGCCAGGAACGGGGTGGCGTTCGACAGGTCCGGCTCGATCACCCGGTCGACCGCGGAGATGGGGCCCGGGGTGACCCGCCAGGAGGACGGGGTGGGCTGCTCGACGGCGACCCCCGACTCGCGGAGCACCTCCAGCGTCATCTCGATGTGCGGACCCGACGGCACGGGAGAGGGGGCGGTGTGGACCAGCTCGACTCCCTCGTCGAAGCGTGCCGCCGACAGCAGGACGCCGGAGACGAACTGGGAGGAGGCGGAGGCGTCCATCTCGACCCGCCCGCCCTTCAGCGTCCCTGTGCCGGTGACGGTGAACGGGAGGGTGTCGCCCTCGATGTCCGCGCCGAGCGCGCGCAGTGCGTCGAGCACGGTGGATTGCGGGCGGACCCGGGCGGCCGGGTCGCCGTCGAAGGTAGAGGAGCCGGTCGCCAGTGCGGCCACCGGCGGGACGAAGCGCATGACCGTCCCGGCCAGACCGCAGTCGACGGGGGCGCCCCGCAGCTCACCCGGGGTGATCACCAGCTCGGTGTCGCCGGCGGCGAGCGGGCCGTCCGGGCCCTCGATCCGGGTGCCTAGTGCCTGCAGCGCGGCGATCATCAGGTCGGTGTCCCGGCTGCGCAGCGTGCCGGACAGCCGGGAGGGGCCGCCAGCTAGGGCCGCGAGCACGAGCGCGCGGTTGGTCAGCGACTTGGATCCGGGGACCGCGACGTCGGCATCGACGGGCGCGGCGGCGACAGGGGCATTCCAATGACTCACCTGGCCATTGTCGCCCATCATCTCGTTCTCCGGCCGATCCGGGTGCGAGGATGTCCGGTATGTGTGGACGCTTCTCGCTCTCCTCCGACCCGGCTCGGCTCGCGGTGGAACTGGACGCGGTCGACGAGGCCTCCGCGCCGCCGCCCGGGCTGGCGCCGGCCGAGGGCCCGCTCGCACCGCGGTTCAACATCGCCCCCACCACGACGATCCCCGTGCTCGCACTGGATATCCCGCGGGAGCGCTACGACGAGGGACGAGCCCGTGCCGCGGTCGGGGCTGCAGGTGGGGCTGACGCCGCGGCGCCGACGAGGGTGATGCGGGCGATGCGCTGGGGGCTGGTTCCGTCGTGGGCGCGTGACTCGCAGAAGCTGCCCAACCTGTTCAACGCGCGGGTGGAGACGGCGTTCGAGAAGCCCGCGTTCCGGGCGGCGGTGAGACGCCGGCACTGCGTCATCCCGATGGACGGCTGGTACGAGTGGGTGCCGGGCGGACCCGCGACCCCCGGTGGCAAGGCGGGGTCCAAACAGCCGTTCCACATGAGCATGCCCGGTGACCGGGGGTTGCTCATGGCGGGGCTGTGGGAGACCCGGCGGGATCCTGATGACGAGTCCGTCACCCAGCTGTCGTGCACGATCCTGACCACCGAGGCGGTGGGTCCGTTGCGGCAGGTGCACGAGCGGATGCCGCTGGTCGTGTCCCCGGACATCCTGGCGGACTGGCTGGACCCGGGCGTGATCGGCGATCCGCGAGCGCTGGTGGACGGTGCCGGTTACGACCTGGCGCAGTGGGCGGACGCGGTGGAGATCCGTCCCGTCTCGCCGGCGGTATCAGGCGTCCGTAACGACGGCCCCGAGTTGGTGCGGCGCGTCGACCCGGACGAGGGCATGCTCTTCTGACCAGTGGGATCGTCGAGGACGGCGCTGACCGGGTGCGGTGTCGGCGCTATCCGGTGCGGCCAGCGGTCACGGGTGCGGTGACCGCGTCGGTGAGTGCCACCAGGTCGGCTCCGGCCAGTTCGATCTCCCAGCCGCGGCGACCCGCGCTGCACAGGACGGTCGGGTGCTCGAGGGCCGAGGAGTCCACCACGGTGGCCAGAGCGCGCTTCTGGCCGAGCGGGGACACCCCGCCCACCACGTAGCCGGTGGTCTTCTCCGCCACGTCGACCGGCGCGAGCGTGACCTTGCCGCACCCGAGCGCGGCGGCCGCGGCCTTCAGGTCGAGCGAGGACGTCACGGGCAGGATCGCCACCGCCAGCGACAGCCGTGACCCGGCGGGCGGGCGGGCTGTCGCCAGCACGAGGGTCTTGAAGATCCGATTCGCCTCCACGCCCAGGCGCTCGCCCATCACGCGGGCCGCCTCGTCGCCGTAATCGCTGCCGGTCGCCTCGTACGTGTGCACGGTGTGCTCGACCCCGGCTGCGCCCAGTGTCGCGATCGCGGGGGTCGCGGCAGCACCGTCTCGTCGTCTGTTCTTGGCCACGGATCGACACTAGTGCGCGAACGGCGCGGAATACCGTGTGGAGGGGTGGCGTTGATCTAGATCGAGAGCCCGGGGGTGGCACCCGGGATCGGGAAGGAGGGTGCGATGCGGACCGCGGTCCTCGACGCCCCCGGCGTGCGACTAGACTCCGGGAGACCAACAGGTGAGGAGTTCCGGTTGCCGACCGAGTTGCAGCCCGACGAGGCAGACCAGCGTGCGGAGCAGTTCGAGGAGTTGGCGATGCCGCTGCTCGATCAGCTCTACGGTGCTGCGCTGCGGATGACCCGGAACCCGGCGGATGCCGAAGACCTGGTGCAGGAGGCCTACGCGAAGGCCTTCGCAGGATTCCACTCGTTCAAACAGGGGACGAACTTCCGCGCGTGGATGCACCGCATCCTCACCAACGCGTACATCAACCACTACCGCAAGCGGCAGCGCCAGCCGGCGCAGTATCCGACGGACGAGATCACGGACTGGCAGCTGGCGGCGGCGGCCGAGCACACCTCGACGGGCCTGCGGTCCGCCGAGGTCGAAGCGATGGAGTTGCTGCCGGATGACGAGATCCGGGCGGCGCTGGCCGAGTTGCCGGAGGAGTTCCGGATGGCGGTGTACTACGCCGACGTCATGGATCTGCCCTACAAGGAGATCGCCGAGATCATGGACACCCCGCTGGGGACCGTGATGTCGCGCCTGCACCGCGGCCGAAAGCAGCTCCGCGAGCTGCTTCGCGACGTCGCGGCCGACCGTGGGTACGGACGCGAGCGCCAGGAGGGGGAGAACTGATGAAGGAACACGATCCCCGCCTCGACGAGATCGACTGCGGAGCGGCCCTGCGGGACCTGTCCCTCCTGGTGGACCTGGAGTGCGACGACGCCTGCAGGTCCCGCCTGGAACACCACCTGGCCGGCTGCCCCGACTGCCGCGAGAAGTTCCTCTCCGAGCGCAGGCTCAAGGCCAAGCTGTCCCGGTCGTGCTGTGAGAAGGCACCCAGCGGTCTGCGCGAGCGACTGATGGTGGAGATCCGCCGGACGACCGTCACCACGACCGACGCGGACGGAACGACAGTGGTCCACCGTCGCACCACGGTGGAGCGCCGGGACCTTCGCTGACAGCGGCTCGAGGAATGCCATGAGGGGCGGGCACCGATCAGGTGCCC
>NZ_JBSHMJ010000004.1:42497-181591 GCF_053645265.1 Dietzia sp. NPDC055343
TACGCCACCGAGCACCTGGCGCGGCTCCTGGAGCTGGAGCGTGCCCGCCCCTCATGCGGTCAGTAGTCCGAACTCAGCTGTTGGGACGCTTGCCGTGGTTGGCGTTCTTCTTGCGGCGATCCCGCCTCTTGCGGCCACGCTTGCTCATGGTCAGCTCCTTTCGTTCTGTGCGTCCAAGTCTCCCACGTCCGGGCCCGTGTGGTTGCATTGGAGTTGTCCGGGGGCCGTCGTGGAAGAAGCAGAGGAAGCAATCTTATGGCTGAACAGGTCCGTGCCGAGATGGTCGCAGGCGTCATGGAGGTCGTCGCGGCCGTCGGTGCCGAGGTGTCCGAAGGCGACACGATCGTCCTTCTCGAGTCGATGAAGATGGAGATCCCCGTGCTGTGTGAGACCTCCGGCACCGTGACCGAGGTGGCCGTGGCCCCGGGTGATGTCATCCAGGCCGGCGACCTCATCGCCGTGATCGACTGACCCGGTCGGTGGTCTGCCGCCGGGCCGCGTGCGCGTGTCAGCGGGCCCGGTGACCGGAGACGACTGAAGGCCGGTTCCCCTTCCCGGAGGAGGAGAACCGGCCTTCGGTGGTTGTGTCTGTGGATCAGACGGTGGTGCGGGTGCGGGCGCGGCGACGCTTGAGCGCGCGACGCTCGTCCTCGCTCATGCCACCCCAGACGCCGGCGTCCTGGCCGGACTCGAGGGCCCAGGCGAGGCACTCCGCGGTCACGGGGCAGCGGTTGCAGACGATCTTCGCCTCGGCGATCTGGGCGAGGGCGGGACCGGAATTGCCGACGGGGAAGAACAGCTCGGGATCCTCGTCGCGGCAGATGGCCTTATGGCGCCAATCCATGGGGAACTCCTTGTTGTGTGAGACCGTGGTCGGATGCGCCGGGCAGCACGAAACCACCGTCGTCGCCGCGCAGACCGGTACGATCTACGGGTAGACGAGCGTGATGTCGACACCCGGCGGGGTGGTGGGGATGTACCCGCTCCGCGGGCTCACTCCGTTTCGGAGAGGCTCCCGGTTAAGGCAAGGCAAACACGGTGTGTCTGCGCTGTTACGAATGATCGTCCCACGATTTGCGGACAAGTCAACCCTCTTCGGCAGCGATGTGGTAAAGGTCACGCGGTTTGTCAAATCGTTCAGAAAGCGCACCACAGAGCACGTAATCGGTGTTACGGATCGCACTCCACCCGGCCGATACGACCTCCCCGAACCGCGGCGGCTTAGTCTTGGGTGGTGAACACCAGGCGACCTGATAACCACGGCCAACCGGCCGATCCGCGAACCGCGATCCCGACCCCGGTCCGACTCGCCGGCTGGATCTCCTCGGCCCAGGGGCTCATCGGGCTGGTGACGGCGCTCGCGTTGATCGTGCGTGCGATCGGCGGCCACCGCGAGGAGACCGTGGTGATCAGTGGCTACGCGACCGCCGGGTGGTTCGTGATCCTCGGGGGCGGTCTCATGGCCGCCGGGATCGGCCTCCTGACAGGTCGTCGCTGGGGCCGCGGCCTGGTGCTGATCGCCGAGCTGCTGATCCTGGTCGCGGTGGGGTCGAGCGTCTTCGGAGCCACCGGGTCGGCGATCTTCGGCGAGGTGGGACTCGTCCTGTATGCCGGTGCCATCGTCCTGGCGGTGTCGTGTGCGGTCGCGCTGGCGTCCTTGCTGCGGCGCGAGGCCGTCGAGTGGTACGCGGCCTGATCCCGGAGCCGTGTGGGCAGCCCTCAGGCGTGCATCTTGTAGGCGTGGATCTCGCCCGAGCGGCGCTCGTAGAGGATGTCGCCGATCTGTGACAGGCCGGTGATGTCGGCCTCGTCGTCGTCGTCGTTTTGGAGGGCCGCGCCGGCCCCGTGGTCATCACCACCGTCGTCACCGCCGTCGTCGGCGGGCGAGGGGTCCAGCCGCCGGATGTCCACCCCGGAGCCGTGGTCGACGGTCATGAACCCGCCCGCCCGCGGGACCAGCACCCAGTCGCGCGCGGTGCGATCCCCGGGGTCCGGCGACCACCCGCCCGTCAGACCGGGCCCCGTGGTCTCGAGCGCCGTCCACACGTACGCGCCGGTGTCGAGGTCGAAGGCGTGCGTGGCGGCGCCGTCGAACCACCGGAGCTGCTTGTCGTCGCCCGCCAGCGCGGACGGGGAGGGCAGACGCCGCGGCTCGCCGGGGAGGGCCAACACGGGGGAGTAGTCCGTCGGTGAGGTGAACCATTCGACCGCCCAGTCGTCGCCGCGGCGTGTCAGCCCCAGCGCACCGTCGTCGGTCGTGCCGAGCACCCACAGCTCGTCCGCCCCGGTCACATCGGAGGCGATGTCCTCCGGCTTCCGGTTGTCCTCCGGCACTGTCTTGGACAGCGTCAGGCGCGCCGAATCGTCATCGGGGCAGCGCTCCGCCACGACGAAGCGTTGGTCGGTGAGGGCGGCCGAGCCGAGAGTGCATCCGCTACGGGGCTGCATGCCCGCCTCCTGCGGCGCGTCCACGGCCCCGTACTCGATCGTGCGGACCAGGTCGTCACGCCAGATCTCCAGGCGTTCGGGGCTCATCGCGAGCGCGTGTCGCCAGGTGCTGGTCAGCTCCATGGTGTCCGGGAAGGCGCTCTGGCGGGTGCCGGCGTAGTGTTGGGTTGTCGGGTCCAGTGAGGTGACGTCGCTGCAGCCGGCCGCCCCGTCGAAGGCCGCGACGAGCACGTCAGAGTAGAAGGTGGCCGCGCAGAAATGGCCGACGTGTGAGTAGGACCAGCGCTGCTCGCCCGAGCCGGCGTCGCGGCCCACGAGGGTGCCGTCGGGGCTGACGGTGACGAGGTTGCCCTTGGTGGTGAGCGGGGCGCCCGTGCCCGCGGAGCCGTGGGACCAGAGCGGCTCGAGGGTGGACGGGATCGCGGTGGCCGGACCGTAAACGGGTTGCTCGGTGTCGGCGGGGGCGAATTCGGACCGGGCCGCCGAGCCGTTGACCAGGATGAGGCCGGCGGTCACCGCCATGACGAGCGCGATGGTCCCCGCGGTGACGAGGTCACGCCGAGTCCGCCTCTCGGAGGGGACGCGGCGTCGCGCCGCGGGGGTGGGATCGTCCGGGGCGTCGGGGCCGTCCGCGTCAGCGCGGTCCGATCCCGACCCCGGGGGTGGTGCGGAGCTCAGCCCTGGCTCGCCTGGTCGCCGGCGCCACCCTGACCGCCGGAGGAGGGACGACGACGCCGCCGACGCCGCCGCGGGGAGCTTACCTCACCGGACGAGGCGGCGGGGTCCGATGAGTCGGGCCCCGCCCCCGAGTCGCCGGCGGGGGCGGAGTCGTGGTCCCGGGTCCGGCCCTGGCGGCCGTTCTCGCCGGAGGGCCCTCCCCGGGTACGCCGGCGGCGCGGCCGCGACCCGGAGTCGCCGCCCGCGTCGCCGCCGGCGGTGCCACGCTGGTTCTGGTCGTCGCGGCGACGGCCGGAGCCGGTGCCCGTCGGCGCGCCGATGCGGCCACCCGCGCTCTCCGGGATGCCGAGGTCGGCGCGCAGGTGCGCCGAGGTGGAGTAGGTCTCGGCGGGCTCGCCGAAGTCCAGCCCGAGCGCCTTGTCGATCAGGCCCCAGCGGGGCAGGTCGTCCCAGTCGACGAGGGTGATCGCGACGCCCTTGCGGCCGGCGCGACCGGTCCGGCCGATCCGGTGGACGTAGGTCTTCTCGTCCTCCGGGCACTGGTAGTTGATGACGTGCGTGACGTCATCCACGTCAATGCCGCGGGCCGCGACGTCGGTGGCCACGAGCACGTCCACGTCACCCGAGCGGAACGCCTTGAGCGACTTCTCGCGGGCGCCCTGGCCGAGATCGCCGTGGATGGCGCCGACCTTGAAACCGCGCTCCGCCAGATCGTCGGCGAGCTTCTGGGCGGTGCGCTTGGTGCGGCAGAAGATCATGGTGGCGCCGCGGCCGTCGGCCTGCAGGATGCGGGCAACCACCTCGGGCTTGTCCATCGAGTGGGCGCGGTACACGTGCTGCGTGGTGTTCTCGTGCGTGGCGCCCGAGTCCGCCGCCTCGGCCCGGATGTGCGTGGGCTTGGTGAGGAACGTGCGGGCCAGCGTGATGATCGGCCCCGGCATGGTGGCGGAGAACAGCATGGTCTGACGCTTCTCGGGCACCGAGCGCAGGATCTTCTCGATGTCCGGCAGGAAGCCGAGGTCGAGCATCTCGTCGGCCTCGTCGAGCACCAGGACCTCGACCTTGCCCAGGACGAGCTTGGACTGGTTGGCCAGGTCGAGCAGGCGGCCGGGGGTTCCCACCACCACGTCGACGCCCTTGTCCAGGGCCTCGATCTGCTGCTCGTACGGGGTGCCGCCGTAGATCGAGAGCACCTTGAGCGGGCGGGTGCCCGAGTCGGTGGGGGCGGTCAGGCCGGTGGCGGCGATCTTGAGGTCCTGCGTGACCTGGATGCACAGCTCGCGGGTGGGGACGATCACCAGCGCGCGGGGCGTCCCGTCGAGTGGGCGGGTGACCTCACCGGTGGAGATGCGGTGCAGGAGCGGGACGCCGAAGCCGTAGGTCTTGCCCATGCCGGTGCGGGCCTGACCGATGAGATCGGAGCCCCCGAGCGCCAGCGGGAGGGTGAGTTCCTGGATGGCGAAGGTGTGTGTGATCCCGCGCTCGCCGAGCGCGGTGACGATTTCCTCCCGGACGCCGAGCTCGGCGAAGCTGGGGGAGGAGTCGGTGGACGGGGCGTCGACGACGGCGGTCGTCGTGGCCATGCCGTCGACCTCGGTGGTGGTGACATCTGTGGTGGACAGGGCGGTGCCTTTCTCGTCTCGCGCGCTTGGAGTGAGTCGGGCCGAACAGGTCGGCCTCGCGAGCGGGGCGCGCACATTTCCACGGGGATCAGACGGTCGCGGGCGCCTGTACGGCCCGGACCCGGGTGTGATCCACGTCCACACATCCTATCCCGTCCCGCCGCCGAACCCCGGGATCGGGCTAGCCTTGACCGCGAGTATCACCGAGGACGGCGTGGCATGCGCCGACGATGAGAAGGGCAGGCACCGTGGAGGTCAAGATCGGCATCGCCGACAGCAATCGTGAGCTCGTGTTCAAGACCGGGATGACGCCCGAGGACGTGCATAGCCGCGTCGAGGCCGCCCTCACCGCCGAGGCCAAGGCCGTCCTCGAGCTCGAGGACGAGAAGGGTCGCCGCTACCTGGTGTCCACCGATCGCGTGGCGTACGTCGAGATCGGCGAGTCGGCCAGGCGTCCCGTGGGCTTCCTGTCCTGACGGGACGGGGAGCGTCGGCGTGAGCGACGCCGGTACCTCCGGTGTGCGGTTCGCCCGGGCCCTCAGGGGCCCGGGCGTTCGCCGTTCTGCCGCGGGATCTTGGACAACCCGCCCCAGCAGAGGGCGACGGTCATGGCCACCGCATCCGCGCGGGGGATGGGCCGCCCGGCGTCCAGCCAGTGCCCTGCGCTGACGCGGCTCGCGCCGACCAGGCCCACTGCCAGCAGCCGCGAGCGGTGCGCGTCGAGACCGGAGTCTCCCCGCACGAGGTCGTGGACGGCGTCGGTGCAGCCCTCGGTGGCCCGGTCCAGTTCCCGGCGCACGGTCTCGTCGCCCGGTTCGGAGGCGAACACGAGCCGGAATCCGCGGGTGTCGGTGTCGGCATAGGCGAAGAACGTGTCGACCGCCGCCTCGACGCGGCGGCGGTTGTCGGAGGTCGAGTCGAGCGCCGCGCGGATCCTGGCGAGCAACTGGTCGACATGATGTCGCAGGACCTCGAGATACAGGTCCCGTTTGGAGTCGAAGTGCTGGTAGAGAACCGGCTTGGAGACCCCGGCCAGGACCGCGATGTCGTCCATCCCGGCGGCGTGGAAACCCTGGTCCACGAACACCACGCCAGCGGTGTCGATGAGCTGGCGTCGGCGGGCGCTGCGGGGGAGCCGGGCCGCCCTGGCGCGCGCCGTTCCCGTGGGAAACGGTCCGTCCGGGCTGGTCATCTGGTGGCTCCTACTCCGCCCGGTCGGAAGTCGACAGGCGTCCGGGCCAGACGGACAATACCCGCATCGGCAGTGTGCCGGATGAGGCGGTCGTCGGGCGTGTGGGATCGTGGAGGCCTTGAATCGAACGGGACGCGAGGGGTGAACGGATGAGCGACGGGCGTCGCCCGGGTACGGGTGAGGGGATCTCTGATCCCGGGGCGCGCGGAACCGACCGTGCGCCGTACTACCCGCCGCACGGGGAGCCGCTGCGTGCGCCCTGGGATCCGGAGGAGTCCACCCCGGGTCGCCGTCGTTCCGTTCCGGGCTCCCGGGACCACCTGCGCCGCCAGTCCGCGCTGGGGCGGTTCCTGTCCACCTGGGGCTGGCGCGCCTACGCCATCCCGGTCCTGGTGGTGCTCACCGCGCTCGTGATCGCCGACGCCGTGGTGTCCTCGCGCCCGTCGGACGACGGGACCCCGGCCGCGACCGAGGAGAGCACCGAGATCATCGGCGTGCCCCTGCCCGGCGAGATCCCGCCGAGCGGCGACCTTCCCGAGGGGGGCCCGTTCGTCGACGCCGGCACCGGCGAGTTCCGGATCATGCCGGGCGGAACCGACGTGGTGGGGCGCCCCACCGCGGAGCTGTTCTCCTACACGGTCGAGGTCGAGAACGGCATCGACACCGTGGAGTTCGGCGGCGACGACTCGGTGGCGCGGATGGTCGACGCCACCCTGGCCAACCCCAAGAGCTGGACGGCGGACGGGGCGGTGGCGTTCCAGCGGGTCTCGGACGCCGAGCCGTCGTTCCGGGTCACACTCGCCAGCCCCATGACGGTCCGCGAGAGCTGCGGGTACGACATCGAGCTCGAGTCCAGCTGCTACAACTCGACCACCGGTCGCGTGTACCTCAACCTCGCCCGCTGGGTGCGGGGCGCACGTTCCTTCCAGGGCGACATCGGTTCGTATCGGCAGTACCTGGTCAACCACGAGGTCGGGCACGCGATCGGGTTCCCGGCGCACGAGCCGTGCCCGGCGGACGGCGCCCTGGCGCCGGTGATGATGCAGCAGACGTTCGGTGTGAACAACGGCGAGATCCACCGTCTGGATCCGGAGGGCGTGGTGCCGGACAACGACGACACCTGCCGCTACAACGCCTGGCCCTTCCCGGATGGAGCCCCGGCCGCGTGATGTCGATCGTGGCAGGCTTCAGTACCGGACCGGACGAGCAGAGGTGGAGCGATGAATGCCGCAAGTGGGATCACGGGCGAAGCCGCTGAGCAGGGGCTGCCGCCGTTGGTGGAGCCGGTCGCCGAGCTCAGCGCGGACGAGCGGGCGCTGTACTCGCGCCACCTGCTGTTGGGCGCGATCGGTGACGAGGGGCAGCGCCGCCTGCGCGGCGCCTCGGTGTTCGTGGTTGGTGCGGGAGGCCTGGGCGCTCCGGTGCTGTTGTACCTCGCCGCCGCGGGCGTCGGGAGGATCACGGTGGTCGACGACGACGAGGTCGATCTCGGCAACCTCCACCGGCAGGTGATCCACTCCGTGGCGGCCGTGGGGCAGCCCAAGGTCGAGTCGGCCCGGGAGCGGCTGGCCGGGCTGGCGCCCGGGGTCCGCGTCGATGCCCTGCACACCCGTCTCGACGCGTTGAACATCATGGCGCTGCTGGAGGGCCACCACCTGGTCGTGGACGGCAGCGACAACTTCGCGACCCGGTACCTCGTCTCGGATGCCTGCGAGATCGCGGGGATCCCGTTGATCTGGGGGACCATCGATCGCTTCCGCGCGCAGCTGGCGGTGTTCTGGTCGCGTCCGCCGGCGCCCGCCGCACCGGTGTCGCTGCGTGATCTCTACCCCTCGCCGCCGCCGCCCGGCTCGGTACCCAGTTGTGCGGAGGCCGGGGTCATCGGTGCGCTGCCCGGGACGGTGGGGTCGATGATGGCGATGGAGGCCGTCAAACTCATCACCGGCGCCGGTCGCCCGCTGCTGGGCCGCCTGGTGCTGCTGGACCTGCTCGAGGCCACCAACCGCACGGTGACGATCCGGCCGGATCCCTCGCGGGAGCCGGTGACCGAGCTGCCCGACGGCTCCGCTGACGCCTCGTGTGAGGTGCGGTCGTCGGAGCTCGCCGAGGTCCCGACCGTGACGGCCGTCGACCTCGGGTCCGAGCTGGGCGGCCGACCCGGAGCGGTGGCCCCGGTCCTGGTCGACGTGCGGGGGGCCGGCGAACGCTCGATCGCGCGGATCGACCCCTCGGTGTGGGTGCCGCTCGACACGGTGGCCGAGGACGCGGTCGACCCGACCGGGGTGCTCGGCCGGGCCGCCGCGCAGGGACCGCTGGTCATCTACTGCAAGTCGGGGATGCGGTCCGCGCGCGCCGCGGCCACGCTGGCGGCCGCGGGGTTCGCGGGGGTCCGGTCCCTCGAGGGCGGTATCGACGCGTGGACGCGCGACGTCGACCCGTCCCTGCCCGGGTATTGACGGAGGAGGTGGGTACCGTGGTCGACGTGAACGACGAGAGCCTGCCCGCGCACGTACGGGGCGCATTCGGTGCGACGGACGGCAGCGCCGTCCCCGTCGTGGCCGGATCGGGGACCGGCTGGCTCGTCTCGGCGCCGGGCGGACCGGTGGTGTTGCGTCCGGTCGCGGACACCGCGCTGGCCAACTGGGCGGCCCGTGTTCGCGAGAACCTCGAGGTGACCGGCCTGCGCGTGGCGCTGCCGGTGCGCTCGACCGACGGGCGGCACGTCGTCAGCGGGTGGCGCGCGGACCGGGCGGTCTCCGGTCGTCCGGAGGCCCGGGCCGATGAGACCATCGCGTGGTCGGTCCGCATCAACGCCGCGCTGAGCGAGGTCGAACGCCCCCGGATGGTGCGTCGTCCGTCGACCAGGCCGTGGGTCGAGACCGACTTGTTCGGTTTCGCCGAGGCCGCGGCGTGGGACGGCGACCCGGAGCGGGATCTCGCCCCCGGCATGGAGGACCGCGGCACACCGTTCGCCACTCATCGTGCGGCCGCCCTGCTCGGGGCCAAGGGGCTCATCCGGCACCGCCGACCCGTCGAGGTGGCCACCCCCGGGCTGGTGCACGGGGACCTCGCCCGCGGGCTGCTGTTCGACGCCTCCGCGGAGCCCGCACTGACCGACGTCGTGCCGTACGCCCGGCCCGCCTCGTGGTCCGCCGCGCTCGTCGCGGTGGACCACCTGTCATGGGGGACCGTCGACTCCGGCGTGCTCCTGCGGTGGGGTCACCTCGAGGAGTGGCCGCAGATGGTGCTGCGGGCGGCGGTGTTCCGGCTGGCGGTGCACGCGCTGCACCCGGGCTCGCGACCGGCGGCCATGGACGGCCTGCAGGCGATGGCCCGTCAGGTCGGCGAGTTCGTCGGTGACGCCGCCTGATGCCCACTGATCCGCGTCGAGCGAACAGTCGGTCCCGCGCGGTGGCCGTCCCGGTCGTGGCCCTGGTCGGGGTCGTCCTCGTCTCACTCAACCTCCGCACCGCCGTCACCTCCCTGAGCCCGCTTCTCGGGGTGATCGACGCCGAGATCGGTCTCGGCGCCGCTGGCATGGGCCTGCTCGGGATGATCCCCACCGCGATGTTCGCGGTCTGGGGTGTGCTCACCCCGGTGGCCCTCCGTCGCATGGGCCTCGAGGCCATGACCGTTCTCGCCATGGCCGCGGCCGCCATCGGTCAGCTGGTGCGTGCGGTCGCCCACGATCCCTGGGTGATGGGCGCCGGGTCGATCATCGCCCTGGCCGGCATGGGGATCGGCAACGTGGTGGCCCCGCCCCTGGTCAAGAAGTACTTCCCGCGGCACGTGGCCGCCGTGAGCATGGCCTACATCACCGGCCTGCAGCTCGGGACCGTCGTGCCCGCACTCGTGGCGGTGCCGGTGGAGGAGGCCGCCGGTTGGCGGGTCTCGATCGGGTGGTGGGCGGTCCTCGCCGTCGTCGCCGCGATCCCCTGGATGATCGAGATCCTGCGGCCCGGAACGCCCACCGGCGGTCCTACGGCGTCCGCCGCCGGCTCCACCGGGCAGCCGCAGCGGATCCGTCCGTGGCGCTCGCCGGTCGGCGTGGCCCTGGCTCTGTTCTTCGGCACCAACTCGTTGAGCACGTACGCGTTCTTCACCTGGCTTCCCGCGGTGGCCGAATCCATCGGGATGTCGCGTGCCGAGGGGGGTCTCGCGCTGGCCGTGTACTCGGCCATCGGCCTCGTAGCCGCGTTGGTCGTGCCCTGGGTGGCGGGTCGCTTCGAGGATCCGTACGCCGTCGTCGTCGTCTCCGTCGTGGCCTACCTGGCCGGCTTCGCCGGCCTGCTCTGGGCGCCCGGCGTCGCGCCGTGGCTGTGGATCTGCCTGCTCGGCGTGGGCCCCAGCACCTTCCCGCTGTGCCTGACGCTCATCAACCTGCGCACCCGTACCCAGGCCGGCTCGGCGGCGCTGTCCGGCTTCTCCCAGGGCGTCGGCTACACCGCCGCGTGCCTGGGCCCGATCGTGTTCGGGATGTTGCTCGACGGCCCCGGCCTCGCCGCGGGACTCGGATTCCTCACGGCCGTGCTGGCCGTCATGACCGTGGTCGCGCGCACCGCCTGCCGCCCGGTCATGCTCGAGGACACGCTGCGCTGACCCGCCGTCGTGCGCGGCGGGGCCGGGACCGCGGGGCAGGGGTCGGGGGTCACGGACGTGGGGCGAGGGGGATGTCGTAGGCGTGTGGTCTCATCGAGCCGTGACAGAGACCGCCTCCACCGCCCCTGACGCGCCCACTGCTTCTGACGCGCCCGGCGCCCTCGACCGGTCGAGTCCTGCCGTGGGCGGAGAGCGCTCGTGGCCAGCGGAGGTGGCGGAGCTCGTCGGCCGCGACTGGTCGGTTCCGAGGGGGCGGCAGGAGCGTTGGGTCGTGCGCGGCGGGCCGGGGAGCGGCAAGACCTCGCTGATCGTCGACATGCTGCGTGAGGCGGTCCTCGCAGGCGTGGGGTTGGACGGCGTGCTCGTCCTCGCCGGTTCCGCGCGTGCGGCGTCCGACCTGCTCGACGAGACCACCCGCGGGCTGCCGCCGGGGCTCGTCGTGGGAACGGACACCCCGGTTCGCACGGTGCACTCGCTCGCCCACGCGGTCGTGCGCCTGGCCGCGGCGCGGGTGGACGCCCCGCCGCCGCGGCTGCGCACGGGCGCGGAGCACGACGCGGTGATCCGCGAGACCCTGCTCGGGGAGCTGGCGGACGGTGCGCCGCACTGGCCCGAACAGATCCGCCCGGCGCTGTCCACGGTCGGGTTCGCGCGCGAACTCCGCGACCTGCTGCTGCGCTCGCTGGAGCGCGGGATCGGGCCGCGTGAGCTGGCCCGGCTGGGCAGGAGCGCGGGCCGGCCCACGTGGGTCGCCGCGGCCGGGTTCTTCCGTCGGCACGAGGAACAGATGGCGCTGCGCTCCGGCGTGCGCGGGGGCGAGTCCGACGTGCCTGAAGCGCTCAACGCCGCCGAACTGGTGGGTGCCGCGCTGGACGCCCTGACCGCGGACCCGGACCTGCGTGATCTGTTCCGTTCCCGCCGCCTCGTGGCGGTCGACGACGCGCACCACCTCGATCCGCTGGCCGCCGAGTTCGTGGCAACCATCGGCGGTGGGGCGGACGTGCTGGTGGTGGCCGAGGACGGGGACCAGTCGGTCTTCCGCTTCCGCGGCGCGGACGGCGGCCTGGCCCGGGCCGTGATCGACCAGGGCGGCCACGCGGTCGATCTCGCCGTCGGGCATCGGATGCAGCCCGAGGTGGCCGCGGTCGCCGCGCGGGTCGCCTCCCGGCTCCCCGGCTCGGCCCGGCACCGGCCGCGGGAGCACGGGGTCGGGCCTGGCAGGGCCGTCGGTTCGTCCGGAGCGGCCGGGCGGGGCGGGGCCGTGCAGGTCGCGGTCGCGGGGTCGGCGGCGGCGGAGGCCGCACTGGTCGCGGACTTCCTGCGTCGTCGGCACGTCCTGGACGGGGTGGACTACTCGGAGATGGCGGTCGTGACCCGCTCCCTGCCGCGGGTGGCCGATGCGCTGCTCGCCTCCCTGGACGCCGCCGGGGTGCCGGTCGTGGACGCGGGGGCCGAGCTCCCGCCCGCGCACGACCCGGTGGTCGCGGCGCTGCTGCTGCTCCTGCGCTCGGTCGCGGAGGGGGACGAGTTCACCGACGAGGAGCGGATCCTCACCCTGCTCGCGGGACCGATCGGCCGGGCGGATGCCGTGGCGATGCGGCGCCTGCGGCGCGGGATCCGTCGTTCGGGCATCGGCGGGGCGGAGCCGAGCGCCACGACGCTGCGGCGGCTGGTTCTCGCGGACGGGGACGAGACACCCCCGGGACTGACCGTGGTGGAACTCGCGCCGATCACGCGGATCCGGCACGCACGCGCCGCGGTGACCGAGCGGCTGCGCGCGGGCGGAAGCGCGGAGGAGGTGCTCTGGGAGGCCTGGTCGTCGGCACGTCTGGAACGCCGCCTCGTCCGCCAGGCGCTCGCCGCCGACGCGTGGTCCCGGTCCGCGGACCGCTCGCTCGACGCGGTCGTGTCGCTGTTCGATCACGCAGCGGACTTCGTCGATCGGGTGCCCGGCGGTTCCGTCCTGCTCTTCTGCGACATCGTCTCGGGCGCCGATCTGCCCGCGCCCCGCCGCGCCGACACCCGGGGCCGGGCCGGTGCGGTCAGCATCCTGTCGGCCCACGCCGCCGTCGGCAGGCAGTGGCGGTCGGTCGCGGTGTGCGGCGTCCAGGACGGGGTGTGGCCCGCCCCCCGCCGTCGCTCCGGCCTGCTCGGGGTCGACGAGTTGGTGGACCTCACCGAGCTCGCGGGCGGCGGGCCCCTGCCCTCGGAGGCCGAGCGTGCGGTGTCCTCCTCGGCCGCGAGGTCGGCCGAGGAACGCCGGTTGTTCTACGTGGCGTGCTCGCGCGCCCGCGACCACCTCCTGGTGACCGCCGTGGAATCTCCGGACGAGGGGGACGTGGCGCCGTCCCGGTTCGTCGACGAGATCGCCGACCTGGCCACCGCGGGGCACCCGTCCGGCCAACTCGGGCCGCTGCCGGGCCCCGCCCGGCACGCACCGACGGTGTTCACCCTCCCGCACCTGGTGGTCGACCTCAGGGCGGCCCTGCTCGACCCGGCCACCGATCCCGCCGACGCCACGCATGCCGCGGGACTGCTCGCGGGCCTGCGGGATGCGGGGGTGGCCGAGGCAGACCCGGGGGCCTGGTTCGGCGCCGCCGAGTCCTCCACCAGCACCCCGGCGTTCCCGGCCGCGGAGGGTGAGTCCCTCGCGGTGCTGTCCCCCTCAGGCTTCGGAACGCTCGAGGAGTGCCCGTTGCGCTGGTTCCTGCAGAAGATCAAGGGCGACTCCACCGACTCGGGCTCCGCGGCGGCGCTCGTGCGCGGCTCCGCCGTCCACGCCCTCACCCAGGCCGTCGAGGGCGGGGTCCCCGAGGACGCCATCCGTGCGGTGGTGCGGCGACGGGCGGAGGCACTCACGCTCGCACGCGGCTGGTTCGCGGAACGCGGAGCCGAGGAGATGGCCCAGATGGCCGAGACGTTCCGCCGCTGGCGTGGCGCCACCCGCGGCGAGTACACGACCGCCGGGGTGGAGGAGCCGTTCCAGTTCGACGTTCCCGGTGACGTCCGGGTCCGTGGACGGATCGACAGACTCGAGGCAACCGAGGCGGGACAGGTCGTCCCGGTCGACATCAAGACCGGCCGAAGCGCTGTCACCAAGGCCGAGGCGGCAGCCCATCCGCAGTTGGCGCTCTACCAACTCGCCGTCGCGCGCGGCGCGGTCGCCTCCGCCGGCGATCGCGAACCGGGCGGGGGGCTCCTGCTGTACCTCGCCGGGCGTGAGGACAAGCTGCCCACCGACCGGGTCCAGGACCCGCTGGGCCCCGAGTCCGCCGCCGCCCTGGACGAGCGGGTCGTCGAAGCCGGACGTTCCACCGTCGGGCCGGAGTACACCGCCCGGGTCGGCTCATGGTGTGACCACTGCGACGTGAAATCGAGCTGCCCCGCGCTACCCCAGGGAGAGCAGGTCACCGGATGAGCGCCCGCATCAGCCCCGCCGCGATCGCCGACGCCCTCGGCATCCACCGGCCGACGCCGGAACAGGCCGAGGTGATCGCCGGCCCCACCGAGCCCACGCTGGTACTCGCGGGAGCCGGAGCCGGCAAGACCGAGACCATGGCCGCCCGGGTGGTGTGGCTCGTGGCCAACGGTTACGCCAGACCCGGGGAGATCCTGGGCCTGACCTTCACCCGCAAGGCGGCGCAACAGTTGTCGAGGCGGATTCGTCGACGCCTCGAGGCGCTCGCGAGGAGCCAGCTGTGCGCGGGGCCCGGAGCGGATCCGGCGATCGCCGAGGCCATTCGTACCGAGGACCCGCAGATCTCGACTTATCACGCCTTCGCCGGGACGCTCCTCGGTTCCTACGGACTGCTGGTGCCGGTCGAGCCGGACTCCCGGCTGCTCACCCCGACGGCCGCGTTCCAGCTGGCCCATGACGTGGTCTCGCGGTGGGAGAGCCCGCTGACCACCGGCTCCGGCTCGGCGAAGATCACCCGTGATGTGCTCGCCCTCGCGGGCCAGCTGTCCGACCACCTGGTGACGACCGACGATCTGCGCGCCCACCCGGACCTGGTCACGACCCTCATCGCCACGCTCCCGCCCGGGCCGCGGCAGAAGGACACCCCGACGGCCTGGCTGAGTGGCTGCGCCGACGTGCAGGGCCACCGCGACGAGCTCGCCGACCTCGTGGATGCCGTCGCGGCGCGCATGCGCTCGGAGTCGGCGCTGGACCACGCCTCACAGATGGCGTTGGCCGCCACCGTCGCGCGGGACCATCCGGAGGTGGGACTCGCCGAGCGGCGGGCGTTCCGGGTCGTGCTGCTGGACGAGTACCAGGACACCGGGCACTCCCAGAGAGTCCTGCTGTCCTCGCTCTTCGGGGAGGGGGCGGATCCGGTGCCGGCGGTGACGGCCGTCGGTGACCCCATGCAGTCCATCTACGGATGGCGGGGCGCGTCGGCTTCCAATCTCGACAGGTTCCGCGAGGATTTCCCCCTGCCCGACGGCAGCGGGTCGCACCTGCGGGAGCTGACCACCTCGTGGCGGAACCCGCCTGAGGTCCTCGAGTTGGCGAACCGGATCACCGAACCGCTACGCGGACGCCCCGGCTCGATCCCCGTGCCGGAGCTCAAAGCCAGGCCGGGCGCCGAGCCGGCCGACCTGCTGGTGGCGGTACACGACACCGTCGACGACGAACGCGCGTGGCTCGCCGACCAGATCGCGGCGCGCTACCGGGCCGCGGTCGACGCCGGGCGGGTACCCACCGCGGCTGTGCTGGTGCGGCGCAACGGCGACTCGGCCGCGATCGCCGACGCCCTCGAGGACCGCGACATCCCCGCCGAGGTGGTGGGCGTGGGCGGACTGCTCGACATCCCCGAGGTCGCGGATGTGGTGGCACTTCTCACCGTGGTCGCGCGGCCCGGAGCCGGGGCCGCGCTGCTGCGACTGCTTAGCGGATCCAGGTTCGCCCTCGGCGCCACCGACCTCGCGGCCCTCGCGCGCCGCGCCTCGCTTCTGTCCCTGCGCCGTTCCGCGCCTGCGACAGGTGTCGTGACGGACCTGCGCGCGCTCGAGGAGATCCTCGACGACATCGCGCGCGGCGAGGAGATCGACACCGCCGGACTGGCCGATGCCCTGGCAGACCCGGGCCCGGAGAAGGACTACAGCGCTGCGGGCGCCGCCCGCATCGACGAACTCGCCGGGATCGTCTCCGCGCTACGCTCGCGCGCGTCCGCACCACCGGCCCGACTCGCCGCCGCAGCCGAGAAGGCCCTCGGTCTCGACGCCGAGGTGCGGTTGCGTCAGCGGACGGGTGGAGGAGACGCCAGAGAACAGCTCGACCAACTGCAGGAGATCGCGGCCGGATTCCGGCCCGAGAGCGGAACAGGCCTCGACGCGTTCCTCGCGTACCTCGATCTCGCTCGCAGTGTCGACGGAGGGCTCGCCCGCGGCGAGGTGGTGGCGGCTCCCGGACGCGTTCAGATCCTCACCGTCCACTCGGCCAAGGGGCTCGAGTGGGAGATCGTCGGGGTGCCCCACCTGTCCACCGGGATCTTCCCCTCCGGCCAGGCGCCCGAGACGTCGCTCCGGACCGCGACGCAGCTTCCCGAACAGCTTCGCGGGGACAGGGAATCGGAGGAGAACCCGGGCGGGGTCCCGGTGCCACGACTCGACGACGTCACCGACCGCAAGCTCCTGGAGACCGCGCTGGGCGGCCACATCGACCGCGTCAGGCGGCGTTCGCTCGATGAGGACCGGCGTCTGTACTACGTGGCGGTCACCCGGGCCGAGCAGACACTCCTGCTGTCCGGGTCGCACTGGGTCGGCGCAGCAGCCGCGCCCCGCGGGCCGTCGGAGTTCCTCGACGAGGCTCTGGGGGCGTGTCGCGGTGACCGGCCGGTGGGTGTGATCGACCACGTCGTCGTCGCCCCCAGCCCCACCAACCCCGCCACCTCGCGGAGGATCGAGGCGACCTGGCCCCGGGAGGTGGCTCCGAACCTCCTGGCCACGGCCCGGGCAGTCGACGCCGCGGCGCCGGTGGACCCGGAATCACAGGACCCGCCCGACGCCGGGCCGGCGCGCCGCTGGCACCTCGAGGCCGCGCCGCTGTTGGCCGACGCCCGGCGCGCCGCCGAAATGCGCGACCAGGTGATCCTGCCCCGGCGCCTCACCGCGGGGGAGGTCGTCGCCATGGCGGCGAACCCCGAGGCGTTCGCCGACCGCCTACGCCGACCCGTGCCGTTCCGACCCGACCGCTTCGCACGCCGGGGGACCCGCTTCCACGCCTGGCTCGAGCACCGGTTCGGTGCCACCCATCTGCTCGACGTCGACGACCTGCCCGGGGCGGGCGACCAGGGGGCCGACGACGGGCTGTCCGAGGCGGACTTCACCGCACTCCAGGAGGCCTTCGAGAGATCGCGATGGGCCCGGAAGACGCCGCACGTGGTGGAGGTGCCGTTCGAGGTCGGTCTCGGTGAACACCTGCTGCGGGGTCGGATGGACGCGGTGTTCGCCGACGGTGACGGGTGGGTCGTCGTGGACTGGAAGACCGGGCGGGTCCCCGCTGAGGCCGACATGCCCGCCATCGCCCTGCAGCTGGCGGTCTATCGGTTCGCGTGGGCGCAGATCCTCTCCGGGAGGCAGGGGCGCGAGGTGCCTCTGGAGAAAGTGCGCGCCGCGTTCCACTATGTGCGGCCGGGCCGGACCATCGAGCCCGCCGACCTGCCGGGCGCCGACGAACTCCTGCGGTTGCTGTCCGACGGTCCGCGCCGCGCGCCGGGGGTGGGGCAGCGATAGGGCGGGGGCCGGCTCTCCGGAGGTCGACGTGCGGTGCCGCTTCGCGACGGGGCCGACCCGGTTATTGTCCGGGGGCGAGCCATAGGAAACGATTGTCCGTCTAGAGTGAGGCGTCTCGGAAAGAGACCGTCGTGGAAACGGAGTAGCCGATGGTGAGGAAGCGCGGTCTCGCGTCGCGGTTCCGTGACAACGACCCGATTGATGAGAGTCCTGACCACATCCTTGTCGGTGTGGTGAGCATCCCCGAGAACACGGAAAGCCCTTGGCGGCTCATCGGCAAGCGGATCCTCATCGCCGTTCTCGCACTGCTGTTGGCGGCCGTGGTCGTCTACCTCGATCGTGACGGGTACGACGGCGGCGGGGGAGCCGACGGCCACCTCACGGTCATCGACTCGATCTATTACGCGACGGTCTCCCTGTCCACCACCGGCTACGGTGACATCACCCCGATCACCCAGCAGGCGCGGCTCATCAACACGGTGATCATCACCCCGCTGCGCCTGGTCTTCCTCATCCTGCTCGTCGGTACGACACTGTCCGTGCTCACCGAACAATCCCGACAGGCATTCAAGATCCAGCGCTGGAGGAGTCTCGTGCGCAATCACACCGTCGTCGTCGGCTACGGCACCAAGGGCCGTTCATCTGTGGCCGCCATGCTCGCCGATGAGATCTCGCCGGAGGACATCGTCGTCGTCGACACCGACCCCCAGGCGCTCAAGGCCGCGGCCGCCCGCGGGCTCGTCACCGTCCAGGGCTCGGCGACCCGATCGGACATCCTCAAACTCGCTGGTGTCAGCCGGGCGGCGGCCGTCGTGGTGGCCACCAACACGGACGACACCGCGGTGCTGGTCACCCTCACCGCCCGCGAGCTCGCACCGAACGCCAAGATCGTCGCGACCGTCCGCGAATCCGACAACAAGCACCTGCTCAAACAGTCCGGCGCGGACTCCGTGGTGGTCTCCGCCGAGACCGCCGGACGACTCCTGGGCCTGGCCACCATCACCCCGACCGTCGTGGGGATGATGGAGGACCTGCTGACCCCCGACGAGGGCTTCTCCATCGCGGAACGCCGCGTCGAGGAGGCGGAGATCGGCGGCTCACCGCGACATCTGGCCGAGCTCGTCCTGGGGGTCGTGCGCAAGGGGCAGCTCATCAAGGTCAACGAGCCGGAGGCCGACGCGCTGGAGTCCGGGGACAGGCTGCTCTACATCCGGATGGTCTCCGGCTGACGCCGGTCGCGGACTAGGCTCGTCGCAGCCCCTCGACCCGTGATAAGGACTCATCTGCGATGCCACTGGACTTCATGCTCGACTCCGACCCGGTGCTGTCCGTGGCCGCTCCCGAACGGGCCGCGAACCTCCGACAGAACGCCGAAGCGCTGGCCGGCGGCTGGGTTGACGCGCGGGTGATGCGCATCGACCAGCGCAACCGGTTCGCGGTCGAACCCGCCGGAGAGGGCCGGCAACGCATCCTGCTCGAACCGGCGATGCTGTTCGCCGAGGCGCTTCCCGACGATGCGGTCTTTCTCGGCTCCACCGATGAGGGACGCCACATCTGGGCGGTCAACGCCGAGGACCTGCCCGACGACCCGGCGGTGACGAACCTCCGTCGATGCGGAGCCGACCTGATCGAGGGGCACGGATCGCTGGCCTCACAGGCCGTCGCGGTCCTCGGCTGGCACCGCGACAACGTCCGCGGGCGCGAACCTCAGCACCATCCGAAGCGGGTCGACGCGGGGTGGGCGATCGAAGACGCCTTCCACGGCGGCCCCGAATACCCGAGGACCGACCCAGCCGTGATCTGTCTCGTCCACGACGGGGGCCGGCAGGTCCTGCTCGCGCGGCAACCGATCTGGCCGGCCGGGATGTACTCGCACGTCGCCGGGTTCGTCGAGGCGGGCGAGTCACTCGAGGGCTGCGTGCGCCGCGAGGTCGCCGAAGAGGTGGGCGTGGCGGTGGACAGGGCCCGCTACCTCGGCAGCCAGCCGTGGCCGTTCCCGCGCTCGCTCATGGTGGGCTTCCAGGCCCTGGCGGACCCGGCTGCGCCGATCGCCCTCGAGGACGAGGAGATCAGCGAGGCCAGGTGGTTCGACGTGGATGAGGTGCGCGCGGCGCTGGACGGCCACGGGCAGTTGATGGTGGCGCCGCCGGTCTCCATCGCGCACGTGATGCTGCGCTCCTGGGTCGCGGCGGTCGATCGCGACGGCGGCGCCTGACCGCTCCTCGATCAGGCTCCGGCGAGCTCGGCGAGCTTGGCCCGCACCTGCGAGGCCGGGGGGTTGGTGGCGGTGGTGCCGTCCGAGTACAGGGCGGTCGGTACGACCCGGTTTCCGTCGTTGACGCTCTCGACGAACGCGGCGGCCTCGGCGTCGGACTCCACGTCGATCTCCGCGTAGCCGATCTCCTTCTCGTCCAGCAGCTTCTTCAACCGCGTGCAGAAGGGGCACCACGTGGTGGTGAACAGGGTCAACGGTCCGGTGGTCTCGGGTGTCGTCACTTCGCTCATGTGCGGATCCAACGCCCGCGCCCCGGCGAATCATCCCCGGGGGAGGCCGGGGGCGTGATGTCGGACGGGGATGCCACGATGGGGGCGTGAGTGACATGCAGCGGGCAGGTGGGGGAGGCGGGGCCGACAGGGAGCTGGCCGGGCAGCGGGTAGGGCAGCAGCCCGGCCCGCACGGTGACGCCGGGCGGGCCGGGTCACGCCCGGGTGGCGCCGGATCCGTGCTCGAGGGCCTCGATCCCCAGCAGCGTCACGCGGTGCTCGCGCCGCGCGGACCGGTCTGCATCCTCGCCGGCGCCGGCACGGGTAAGACCCGGACCATCACCCGGCGTATCGCGCACCTGGTCAACACGGGTCACGTGCGGGGCGACCAGGTCCTGGCGGTGACGTTCACGGCTCGCGCGGCCGGGGAGCTCCGGATGAGGCTCGCCGGGCTCGGCATCGCGGACGCGGGAACCGGGCCCGTCCAGGCGCGGACCTTCCACTCGGCGGCATTGCGGAACCTGTCGTACTTCTGGCCCCAGGTGTACGGGGAGGAGCCGTGGCAGCTGCTGGACGGGCAGTTCCGGGCCGTGGCCCAGGCGGTGCGCAGGGTGGGCCTGGATCCGAGCACAGAGACCATCCGAGACGTGCTCACGGAGATCGGCTGGGCCAAGTCGAGCCTGCTCACCCCGGGCACCTACGCCGAGCAGGCGCTAGCGCTGGGGCGTGACCTGCCGGTCCCCGCTCCCGAGGTCGCGCGCGCGTTCCGGGCGTACGAGGATCTCAAGGTCTCGGGCCCGGTGCGGATGCTGGACTTCGACGATCTCCTCGGGCACATGGCGGATCTGGTGGAGGACGTCCCGGCGATCGCGGAGGAGTTCCGCGATCGCTACCGCTGCTTCGTCGTGGACGAGTTCCAGGACGTCACCCCTGCCCAGCAGCGCCTGCTGAGCGCATGGCTCGGCAAACGCGACGATCTCACGGTGGTGGGGGACGTCAACCAGACCATCTACTCGTTCGCCGGGGCCGAGCCGGACTTTCTGCTGGGCTTCGCCGACCGGTACCCGGGCGCCACCGTGGTCCGGCTGGAGTCGGACTACCGGTCGACTCCGCAGGTCGTGGACCTGGCGAACGTCGTGATCGGCGCCGGTGCCGGACGTTTCCGCACTGCCGGGCTGACGCTGACGGGTATGCGGCCACCGGGCCCCGAGCCGCAGCTGAACGAGTACGCCGACGAGGATTCGGAGGCGGAGGCCGTGGCTGGCGCGGTCGCGGACCTCGTCCACGGCGGCCTGGACCCGTCGGAGATCGCGGTGTTGTACCGGGTCAACGCCCAGTCCGAACGGATCGAGGCCGCGCTCGAGCAGGCCGGAATCGGTTACCGGCTCAAGGGCGGGGAGGGCTTTTTCGAGCGGCCTGTGATCCGACGGGCCATGTCGACGATCGACCGGATGGTCGACGGTTCCGACGAGGCGACCGTGCAGGCGGGCGCCCGGCTCACGGACCCCACCGAGGTGGTGGCGGCCATCAGGCAGGCACTGGAACCCCTCGGGTTGACCGCCGCCGAGCCGTCCGGTGCCCAGGCCCGCGAGACCTGGAACGCCCTGACCGCTCTGGTCGGGCTGGCCGAGGAGATCGCCACCGCCGAGTCCCGGCCCGGCGTGCTGCCGGTGGTCGCCGGGCTCCGCGAGCGGGCCGCCGCACGTCACGCCCCCGACGAGCGAGGGGTCACGCTGGCATCGTTCCACGCGGCCAAGGGCCTGGAGTGGGACGCGGTGTTCCTCATCGGGGTCCACGAGGGCAGTCTGCCCATCAGCCACGCGATCAACGCCGGGCCGGATGCCATCGAGGAGGAACGCCGGCTCCTGTACGTGGGAATCACGCGGGCCCGGGAGCACCTGTCGCTGTCGTGGAGCCGTAGCCGACGCGCGGGAGGCAGGGCGACCCGGCGACCGAGTCGCTTCCTCGACCCGGTCCGCCCGGCAGGGGTCCCGGCGGCGCCCAGACGCAGCTCGGACTCCTCGGACAAGGGCCGGTGCCGGACCTGTGGGGAGAAGCTCACCGGGCCCATGCATCGGGCGCTGGGTCTGTGCCCGGACTGCGCCGTGGAGGTGGACACCGGCTTGTTCGAGCGGTTGCGGGACTGGCGCAAGGACACCGCGGAGCGGATCGGCAAGCCCGCCTACACGGTCTTCACCAATGACACCCTGGTGCAGATCGCGCGCGACAGGCCGGCCGACACCCGGGCTCTCGGCCGGATCGGCGGGATCGGGGCCCACAAGCTGGGCGAGTACGGCGACGATGTGCTGCGACTGATCCGCGAGGGCTGACGCGGCGGCGATCGCTGTCACCACGGGCCGGGGCTGGTCAGAGACCCGCCTCAGTCCTCGTCGGCGAAGATCTCCGGCATCCAGCGCCGCACGATCTGCTGGTACGGGGCGGTCGCCTGCAGCTGGCACAGCATGCCCACTGATGCCGACAGGACCCGGTGGATCAGCACATACTCGCGCGGCAGGGTGAATGAGCGCGACGTGCGGAACTCCCGTCCCGAGACGTCGCCGTACACCGCGAGGATGCCCTGCATCCAGGCGCGATCGAAGTGGAACGTCGGCTCGCGCATCGGCTCGATGAACGGGCCGAGGAACGCCATCGCGTCCTCCGGTTCGAGCCCCCCGCGGCCCACGTAGCCGGCCCGGGTCATCAACGCGACCAGGTCGTCGCTCCGGTTCTGGAGAGCGAGCCGCATCATCGAGGTCAGGGCCGGAGGGAACCCCTCGGGCAGCGGGATGGACGCGCCGAAGTCCAGCACGACCATCCGGCCGTCGTCGTCGAGCAGGAAGTTCCCGGGGTGTGGGTCGCCGTGCATCAATCCGACCCGGGCCGGGGAGCTGAACTGGAACTCCGCGAGCAGTGCCGCGGCCCGGTCGCGCTGCTCCTGCGAACCCGCCACGGAGATCTTGCTCAGCGCACGGCCGTCAGCCCATTCGGTCACCAGGACCTTGGGGGAGGACGCCAGCACCGAGGGGACGCGGATCTGCGGGTCGTCGGCGAACACGGTGGCGAAGACGCGTTGCGTGTCGGCCTCGTGGCGGTAGTCGAGTTCGGAGACCGCGCTGTCGTACAGCTCGTCGATCACGCCCTTGACGTCGGTACCGGGATTGAGCGGCCGGAGCAGTGGGGCGAGGCGGCGCAGCTGCCGCAGGTCGGATCGCAGCGCCTCGTCGGCGCCCGGGTACTGGACCTTGACGGCCACCTCGCGGCCGTCGGACCAGACGGCGCGGTGCACCTGGCCGATCGACGCGGCAGCCGCGGCCTCGCCGTCGAACTCCGTGAAGCGGTCGCGCCACTTCAGGCCCAGCTGGGCGTCCAGGACCTTCTCGACCTCGTCCGCGGGAAGCGGCGGTGCCTCGGCCTGAAGTTTGGTGAGCGCCTCCCGGAACGGCTCGGCGTACCTGTCGGGCATGCCGGCCTCGAACACGCTCAGTGCCTGCCCCACCTTCATGGCGCCGCCCTTGAGCTCGCCCAGGACCGCGAAGACCTGCTCGGCGGCCTGATCGGCGAGTTCCTCGGTCAGGTCGCCCTCGCCGCGGCCCAGAGCGCGGCGGCCCAGGGAACTTGCGGCGCGGCCGGCGATGCCCAGCGGCAGCCCCGCGAGTCTTGCTGCACGTCGGGATGAGGTGCGGGGAAGTTCTGACACGACACAATCATGACAGAGGACGCGCCTGCGTCGTCGCCCCACAGTCGCAGCCCCGGTCAACCGGCCATTCCCGACGTTTCCACAGACCTTCCGCGGGATTGATCTCGACGGTGGCGCCGACCGTCTGGAGCGGCGCGTCGGGCTGGCGGGTCGCCGACACCTCGGCCAGCACCAGTGCGGCGGCCGCGGTGAGCGCCGGGACCCCGGCCTCGGAGGCGTGGTCGACGAGCTGGGCGGCGACGAACGGCCACCGCGGGTCTTGCCGCGCCCGGAACAGGTCGGTGCACCGCAGACAGGGGCTGGCCCCGGGTACCACCGTCGGGCCCACCACCACCCGTCCGTCGCGGCAGTACGCGTGCAGGTGCGTCTGCCCGGACCGGTTGAGTACAGCGGTCACGACCGGGTCCACGGCGACGGTGTCGGTGAGGATCACCAGGTCGGGGGCGGGGCCGCGGCGAAGCCACGGTGGCCGGTCGGCGTCGAGGGTCAGACCCGGGCTGGCGCCGGTGGTGACCCGGCAGCCGTTCACCGACAGCGGTCCGCGGAGGATCTCAGAGATCTGACCCGCTCCCTGGATATGCACTCGCCGTACCGGCGCGGGTCTGGGCCCCTCGCCGGACGGGATCGGGCCGTCTGGCGCTGCGGGGTTGTCGCGGGAGGCCCGCCGGCCGGCGCGGTGGAGCCGAACGTGGCCGAGGTCCGCCAGACGTAGGAGGATCCGGGCGACCTCGGCCGTCTCGTCGTCGTCGACCCCGACGCGGGCGGCCGCCGACTCGATGGTGCCGCCACCCTTCAACCCGGTGAGCACCGCGGCCAACCCGCGCGCCCCCAGGCGGGCAGGGGCGCGCACGACCACCGCGCGGTCGGGCGCCAGGCCGACCTGCACCGACCCGGGGTCGCGGACCACCACGACGGTCCCGGGCCGCAGGCGCGCCCGGACGGGGGTTGCCACTGTCGAGGGCGCAGGCGGAGAGCTCATGCGGCCATCGTGGCACGAGGCCGCCCGCGGAACGCCTCGGAGAGACCAGGTTATCCACAGGCGCGCGGTCCCTGTCCGGCCTGTGGATTCGTGCTGTCGGAGAGGTCGTCTACGGTGGTCGCCGTGCCGCCCACGCCCGCTGACCACACCGGACTGCCCACGAGCCCCGACGATCCGCGGATCGACGTGCGTCGGTCGAAGCGCCGCAAGCGCACGGTGTCGGCGCGGGTCGAGGGGGAGACGGTCGTGGTGCTCATGCCCGCAGGTCTGCCCAGGTCGGAGGAGCATCGTCTCATCGCGCAGATGCTGGTCAAGTTGGCCCGGTCGGGTCGCCGACGCGGGACGCGGTCCTCGGACGCCGAACTGATGGAGCGTGCGGGGGAGCTGTCGAAGAAGTGGCTGGACGGGCGGGCGGTGCCGGCGTCGGTGCGGTGGGTGCCGGCCATGAGCACGCGCTGGGCGTCGTGCTCGCCCGGTTCGCGGGAGATCCGGATCAGTGAGTCGCTGCGGGACGTGCCGTCGTACGTCCTCGACTACGTGGTGGTGCACGAGCTGGCGCACCTGGTGGTTCCGGGCGGGCATCCGCCGGAGTTCTGGCAGCTGGTGCGATGTTATCCCCGGACAGAGCGGGCGATGGGCTATCTCGAGGCGTACTCGCGGGTGCTGCGGTCCGGTGCGGCCGGCGGAGGATCAGCTGGCGAGGGGGACCAGGAGCCGGGCGAGGGCGTGGGAGATCTCGTCGACGACAGCGCGGAGTAGGCGCCGACGCCCCGCGCCGACGCCCCGCGCCGACGCCCCGCGCCGACGCCCCGGAACGCAGAGGAGAACCACGACGACGACACCACGACGACGGGCCGGCCGCCAACCGGCAGCCGGCCCGTCGCGGGGCGTCACCTCTCAGGCCTTGTCCTGCGGCCCTTCGGAGTCGGAGGCGTCGTCACCGGCGTCACCGCCGGATTCGCGCAGGAACCGCTCGATCTCGTCGACGCCGCTCGAATCGCCGGTGGACTCGTCGAGCAGCCGGTCGATCACGGCTGCCGGGTTCTCGAGGTCCTCGCCGACGGGCAGAAGATCGGGATGATGCCACAGGGCGTCACGACGTTCGGTGCCGACGGCCTCGCCGACACGACGCCACAGCTCAGAGGCCTCGCGGGCCTTCCGCGGCCGCAGCTCGAGCCCCACGAGGGTGGAGAAGGCCTGTTCGGCGGCACCGCCGGTGGCGCGGCGGCGCAGCCACATCTCGCGCAGCTTGTCGGCACTGGGCAGCCGGTCGCCCACCGCGGCGGTCACCACCGCGTCGACCCAGCCCTCGACGAGCGCCAGCAGCGTCTCGAGCCGGCCGAGCGCCGCCTCGTTGACGTTGGTCACCTTGGGGCCGATCGCGCCCTCACCACCGGAGAACAGCTCCTGCAGCTTGGCGGGGTCCTGGAGGATCGACGGGTCGAGTCCGGAGGCCAGATCGTCGAGCCCGGAGGTGTCCACGCGGATCCCGCGGGCGTACTCCTCGACGGTGGCCAGGAACCGGGCGCGTAGCCACGGAGCGCCGGCGAACAGTCGCAGGTGCGCGGCCTCACGGGCGGCGAGGAACACCACGACCTCCTGCCGGGGCAGCTCGAGCTCGTCGGCGAACGCGTCGATCGCGGTGGGGCAGAGCGCGGCCACTCCGTCGTCACCGAACGGCAGGCCCACCTCGGAGGAGAACAGCACGGCGGGCGCGAGCTTGCCGAGCCCTTGCCCGAGTTGCATGCCGAAGCCCATGCCGCCCATCTGGTCGAGCATCCCCAGCAGCGGACCGGCGATCTGCCGCGCCTCCTCGGGCATCGCGCCCTTGGTGGCGGAGTTCATCTGCTCGGCCACGGGGGTGCAGATCTTCTCCCAGGTGGGCAGCGACTGCTCGACCCACTGCTGCGGAGTCCACGCCTCGGTGCGGTGGACACCGGTGGGGAACACGGTGGTGTCGTCCAGCCACAGCTCGGCGAGCCGGACCGATTCCTCGGCGGCGGTGCGCGAGGCGTCGGTGACCACGGGCGTGCGGCCGAGCGCCTGAAGGGCGACGGTCCGTGCCAACTGGTAATTGACCGGGCCGGAGCTGCCGGGGCCGGACATGGCCGAGCCCATGGAGCCGAGCATCTGTCCGAACTGGGAGATCATCTTGCCGAGGTCGCCGAACTGCGAGGGGTCGAAGCCGCCGGGGCCACCGAAGCCGAAGCCACCGGGCCCACCCGGGCCGTCGGAGCCGCCCGGGTTCTTGTCCCGGTCGTCGCCTCGCCCGTCGTCGTCGGAGGCAGAGAAACCGAAGGGCTGGTTCATGCCACAACGGTACAGCGTGCAGGGGCGCGGGGTCCGGCCGCGACGCCACCGGACGGGGGAGCGGACTACCCTGTGCTGGGTGAGTCGCCGCTTGTTCACCCTGTTCGCCGCGTTGGTCCCGGCGGTGCTGTTGCTCGTCCTCGCGACGTCGGCCACGGTGCCCCTCGTCTCGATGGGACCCGGCCCGACGTACGACACACTCGGCCGGGCGCAGGTGGAGACGGAGGGCGGCGGCGTCGAGGAGGTCCCGGTCATCGAGGTGACCGGGCGTCAGACGGATGAGACCACCGGGTCGCTGCGGATGACCACGGTCGCGGTGCGGGACCGCCTGACCCTGATGGACGCGATGCGCTTCTGGTTGGATCCGGCGCAGGTCGTGGTCCCGCGGGATCAGGTGTTCCCGCCGGACCGCTCGCGCGACGAGGTACGTGAGTCCAACGTCGCGGAGATGGTGGGGTCGGAGAACAGCGCGGAGGCCGCGGCCTACCGCTACCTGGGGATCCCCATGCAGCCGCGGGTCGAGGGGGTGGACCCGGACGGTCCGGCGGGGGGCCGCCTGGAGCCGGGCGACATCCTCACCTCGGTCGACGGCGCGCGGGTGTCCGATGCCGCCGAGGTGGTGGAGGAGGTGTCCGCGCACCGCCCGGGTGACGAGGTGGGTATCGGCTTCCTCCGTGCTGACGAGGAGATGATGACGACGACGACACTGGCCCCGGCCGGTCCGGATGGTGATCCCGAGCAGGGCCGTCTGGGCATCCTCGTCGGGGACACCCCTGCCGACGGCACGGATGTGCAGATCTCGGTGGCGCCGGACGTCGGCGGCCCCTCCGCCGGACTGATCCTGGCGATCGCGATCGTCGACCGGCTCTCGCCGGGTGAGGCGACCGGGGGTGCGGACGTCGCCGGTTCCGGCACGATCCGACCGGACGGCACCGTCGGCTCGATCGGCGGGATCCGCCACAAGATCCGGGCCGCCAGCGAGGAAGGGGCCACGGAGTTCCTGGTTCCGGCGGCCAACTGTGGGGAGGCTGTGCAGAGTCCCCCGGACGGCATAAGGCTCATCGAGGTCTCCACGCTCTCCGGCGCGCTGGAGGCGCTGGAGACCGCGGCTTCCGGGGGTGAGCCACCGACCTGCGGCTGAGGCGTGGCATTTCCGTAAGGTGGGACCAACGAGCATGTCCGCCCCAGCAGTCCAGGAGCAACACCTGTGTCCGTCCGCCCACCCGGCAATTCGCCCGGCCGGCCTCTCGCGATCTCGCGTCGCGGCCGTGCCGTCGCCATCGCCGTCGTCGTCCTCATCATCCTCATCCAGGTCCTACCCAGGCTGAACTCCACCTACACGGACTGGCTGTGGTTCGGAAGCGTCGACGCCACCAGCGTGTTCCGTACCGAACTGCTCACGCGGCTCGGCCTCTTCGTGGTGGTGGGCCTGTTCATCGGTATCGCGGTGGCGACCGGCATCGTGCTGGCCTTCCGCTTCCGGCCGGTGTTCCTCGCGCAGGCGGGCCTCCCGGACCCGCTGACCCGCTACCGGGCCGCGATGGGCGGTTCGCCGGCCAAGACCGTGATCTGGATCCCGATCGTGCTCGGTGTCCTGGCCGGTGCGGTCGCACAGACCGGCTGGCAGACCGTGTTGGCGTTCTTCAACTCCACGCCGTTCGGTCAGACGGACCCGCAGTTCGGGCTCGATATCTCCTTCTACGCGTTCCAGTTGCCGATGTGGCGCTCGATCGTCACCTGGGTGATGGTCGCGGTGGTGCTGGCATTCCTGGCCAACCTGCTCACGCACTACATCGTCGGCGGGCTGCGGCCCGGCGCGCGTGAGGGTGCGCTGACGCGCGCGGCCCGGATCCAGCTGGTGACGCTGGCCGGCATCTTCGTCCTGACGAAGGCGGCGGCGTACTGGCTCGACCGGTACGAGCTGCTGTTCCGCGAGAACGCCACCTTCACCGGCGCCGGCTACACCGACGTCAATGCCGTCATGCCGGCCAAGATCTTCATGTTCGCCGTGGCGCTGGTCTGTGCGGTGGCGTTCTTCTCGGCGATCGTCATCAAGGATCTGCGGATCCCGGCGCTGGCGACGGTGCTGCTGCTGTTCTCCGCGCTCGTGGTCGGCTCCGCGTGGCCGCTGGCGGTCGAGCAGTTCTCGGTCAAGCCCAACCGTGCCGAGAAGGAGCGCGAGTACATCGCCCGGAACATCGAGGCCACCAGGGCGGCGTATGACATCGGCGACGACCGGGTCACCTACATCGAGAACTGGGGCGCGGCCAACCCCAACCCGCGCGAGGCGGCCTCGGACATCACCACGCTGTCGAACGTGCGCGTGCTCGATCCGAACGTGCTGTCCCCGACGTTCACCCAGCAGCAGCAGCTACGCAACTTCTACGGTTTTCCCGACACGCTGAGCATCGACCGGTACACGATCGACGGCGAGATGCAGGACTTCCTCGTGGCGGCCCGCGAGCTCAACCCGTCCTCACTGCAGGCCAACCAGCGGGACTGGATCAACCGGCACACCGTCTACACACACGGCAACGGCTTCGTGGCGGCGCCGGCCAACCGGGTCAACGAGATCGCGGACGACGCGGGCTCGGACCGGGGTGGCCTGCCCAACTACCAGGTCTCGGACCTCGACGCGATCAACAACGACCAAGAGATGATGATCCCGGTCACGCAGCCGCGCATCTACTTCGGTGAGCTCATCGCCCAGTCGGATCCGGACTACGCGATCGTGGGGAACAACGGCGACGGCCCGCGCGAGTACGACACGGACACCGAGCAGTACACCTACACCGGTGAGGGCGGCGTGCCGCTGGGTGGCTGGATCAACCGCACTGCCTATGCGCTCAAGTTCGCCGAGCGCAACATCCTGTTGTCCGGTCTGATCGGCGCCGACTCGAAGATCATCTACGACCGCGATCCGCGGGACCGCGTGCAGAAGGTGGCCCCGTGGCTCACCACGGACACCAACACCTACCCGGCCGTGATCGACGGGCGCATCAAGTGGATCGTCGACGGTTTCACCACCCTCAAGACCTACCCGTACGCGGAGCTGAGTTCTCTCGAGGCCATGACCTCGGATTCGCTCAGCGACGGCGGTGGCCGGGCGTTGCCGGACGAAAAGGTCTCGTACATCCGCAACTCGGTCAAGGCGACGGTCGACGCCTATGACGGCACGGTGGATCTGTACGCGTTCGACGAGTCCGACCCGGTGCTGCAGACATGGATGAAGGCCTTGCCTGGCATCGTCCAGCCCGAGTCCGAGATCTCCGAGGAACTGCGGGAGCATTTCCGGTACCCGGAGGATCTGTTCAAGGTGCAGCGTGAACTGCTGGCCAAGTACCAGGTCGACGACCCGGGCCAGTTCTTCACCAACGACGCGTTCTGGTCGGTGCCGTCCGATCCCACGGTCACCTCGTCGATCCAGAACCCGCAGACGCCGCCCGCGAGCGGTCCCATCGGCGGGCCCGCCGGCGGCAACACCGGTGGTGCGGGAGGCGGCACGCAGACCGCCGAGCGCGAAGGGCCGAGCCAGCCGCCGTACTACGTCGTGGCCTCGGACCCGTCCGAACCGGATTCGGACACGCCCTCGTTCCAGCTCATCTCCGCTTTCCGCGGGTACGAGCGCGAGTTCCTGGCCGCGCACATGTCGGCCAGTTCGGACCCGGAGACGTACGGCGACATCACGGTCCGTGTGCAGCGGCCCACCGAGCCGCTCGCCCAGGGCCCCAACCAGGCGCAGGACATCATGATCGCCTCGCCGGCCATCGCCCAGGACCGGCGTCTGTGGGGCGAGACCGCGGAGATCACGGAGGGCAATCTCCTGGCGCTGCCGCTGGCCGGGGACTCGGTCCTGTACGTGGAGCCGATCTACACGCAGCGTAAGGACCAGGACTCGGCGTTCCCGCGTCTGCTGCGCGTGATGGTCACCTATGACCGCGCGGTCGGCTACGCGCCCACCCTGTACGAGGCGCTCAAGCAGGTGGGGATCGAGACCGACCCGAACGCCGTCCGTATCGACGAGAGCGGCGCGGCCGAGGCGGAGGCCGAGGAGAACACGTCCCGACCCGGCAGCGGCAATGAGAGCTCAGCGCCCCGTCCGTCCACTCCGCCGACGACCGGTGGGGGCGAGGGCAGCAGCGCTGACCGCGGCGCCGCGGTGCGCGAACTCAACTCCGCGTTGGCGGCCGTCCGGTCGGCGCAGAGCAGTGGCGACCTCGGCGATCTGGGTCAGGCGCTCGACGACCTGCAGGCCGCGGTCGACGCCTATCAGGCACTCGGCAACGGGTAGCTGACGCGGCACTCGGGCCCGCCCGGGTCGGTCCACCTCACGGAGGCCGACCCGGGCGTCGTCGTTGGCGGGCCCGATTCCAGCGCGTTGACCTGCGGCGATTCAGGTTCTGGTGTGCGTTCGGTCACGTTCTCGTCGATTCGCGTTCACCGATTTGCTTTGTTCGCCAAGTGGCACGTAGTGTCATACACGCAATCGACGCGGGGTGGAGCAGCTCGGTAGCTCGCTGGGCTCATAACCCAGAGGTCGCAGGTTCAAATCCTGTCCCCGCTACCACTGAACGAAGCCGGTGCGAGAATTCCTCGCGCCGGCTTTCGTCGTCGTTGGCCCGTGATTCGCCATTCCTTTCCTTAGAGGGCGCTGGTCAACGGCCGCCCGTGGACAGTTGACTCTTCCGATTGTGATTCGCCCGTCGGACCCGGCAAGTGACTCCCGATCCGACAGGTGAGCCGCAGTCCAGCAGGTGAAGCGCTATCCGACAGGTGGGGCGATAGAGCTCCTCAGGCGGGTGGGCGGGCGTTGCGACTGCTGAGGCTCCGGGCGATTAGTGATGCGTCGAGGGCTTTGGTAGCCTCAGAACTCCAACAGCAACCGGGAAAGTGGCTGATAGCAACCAGGTTGGAAGCTGTTGGAATGTCTGCCAGGTGATGGCGGACAGGCGACGCGGGGTGGAGCAGCTCGGTAGCTCGCTGGGCTCATAACCCAGAGGTCGCAGGTTCAAATCCTGTCCCCGCTACCACGCACTCAGGCCCGGTTCCCGACAGGGAGCCGGGCCTGAGATCATTTGTGCCCCGCGTGCTTCGGCCACCATGTCGCCGGACCTCCCACGCCTTCCCGCCTGCGCGGTGCGCTGCCGCCCTGCGAGGGAAAGCCTTGTGGCCGGGTGGAGTGCCCCATAACGTGGACAGACGTCTAGACAGAAGTCCGTCGACACTGTCGCGTCCATACTCGGAGGCCCCGTTCATGAAGACCCGTGCAGCAGTCGTCGAAGGCCCGGGGCAGCCCTTCCAGCTGTCCGAGCTCCAGATCGACGAGCCCCGCTCCGACGAGATTCTGGTTCGCGTCAAGGCCGTGGGTCTGTGTCACACCGACATCACGATGAAGATGATGCTTCCCGAGGAGATGTTCCCCCGGGTCTTCGGCCACGAGGGCGCCGGAGTCGTCGAGGCCGTCGGCGCGGATGTCCAGGGCGTGAAGGTGGGCGATCACGTGGTGATGAGCTTCCGCTCGTGCCGCGAGTGCGATCGCTGTCAGGCCGGGGAGGTCGGCTACTGCAGGCAGGCCATGGCGCTGAACTACCTGGGCTACCGGGGGGACGGGTCGACCACGTTCCACCGCGACGGCGCGGCCGTGGCCGGTTCGTTCTTCGGCCAGTCCAGCTTCTCCGAGCTGACGATCGCCTCCCCGGACAACGTCGTGGTGGTCGACCCCGACATGGACCTGTCGATAGCCGCCCCGTTCGGCTGTGGTTTCCAGACGGGCGCCGGCGCGGTGCTCAACACCATCGACCCCGATCCGGCCTCGAGTCTCGTGATCTACGGCGCCGGGGCGGTCGGGCTGTCGGCGGTCGCCGCGGCCCGAGCTCGGCGAGTGCAGACGATCATCGCCGTGGACACCAAGGATTCCCGGCTGGAGGCCGCCGCAGGTCTCGGTGCTGTCGGCGTCAATCCGTCCGAGTTGCCCGACGGGTCGTTTGTCGAGCGTATCCGCGAGCTCACCGGTGGCGGGGCGACCGCTGGGGTCGACACCACCGCGGTGCCGCAGGTCATCAAGCAGGCCGTCCGGGCGCTCGCACCGCGCGGGACCTTCGTCGTGGTGGGCCTGGGGGCTCCGGAGATCGAGCTCGACGCGGTGGACCTCATGCAGAACGGCAAGATCGTACGGGGCTGCATCGAGGGCGACTCGGATCCCAGGACCATGATCCCGGAGCTGCTGGGGATGTACCGTGCCGGCGACCTCCCGCTGGGCTCGCTCGTCACCACCTATCGCTTCGACCAGATCAACGAGGCGGTCGAGGACGTCGCGGCGGGCAAGGTCGTCAAACCCGTACTCGTCTTCTGACGCGCACACTCGCTGCGCCCCTCGCTGCGGCCCGCTCGACGCGGCCCGGCTCGGTGCGGCCGCCGGAAACCGCGCCGCGCACGGCGGCCACCTCCTATGGTGGACAGGTGTCTGTCCGCATGTCCGATGCGATGGACGAACGTCCGGTGACGGCAGGAGAAGCCCATGACCACCTCACTCGACCGCGACGCCCTGCTGATTGGCACGCAGTGGCGCCGGCCGGAGACCGACGCGATGATCGAGGTGATCAGCCCTCATTCTGAGGACGTGGTCGCCCGGGTGCCCGACGGCTCTGTCGCGGACATCGATGCCGCGGTGACCGCCGCACGCGAGGCCTTCGACCACGGGCCGTGGCCACGGATGACCCCGGACGAGCGGATCGAGGTGGTGGCGCGACTGTCCGCGTTGTACGCCGCGCGACTCGAGGAGATGGCGACCGTGATCTCCACGGAGATGGGCTCACCGATCTCCTTCAGCAACCTCGCCCAGGCGCCGGCCCCCTGGATGATGATCGAGGCATTCACGAAGATCGCGCGCGAGTTCCCCTGGGAGGAGACCCGCGCCGGGGCACTCGGCGGCGAGGTGATGGTGCGCCGTGAGGCGGTCGGCGTGGTCGCGGCGATCCCACCGTGGAACGTCCCCCAGTTCACGGTGCTGTCCAAGGTCATCCCGGCGTTGCTCGCCGGCTGCACGATCGTGGTCAAGCCCGCACCCGAGACACCGCTCGACAGCTATCTACTCGCCGACCTGCTCATCGAGGCCGGCGTGCCCGAGGGGGTGGTGAGCATCGTCGCCGGCGGCCGCGAGGTGGGCGAGCACCTGGTGCGACACCCCGGGGTCGACAAGGTCGCGTTCACCGGCTCGACCGAGGCGGGCCGGAAGATCGGCGCGATCTGCGGCGAGCAGCTCAAGAGGTGCTCACTCGAGTTGGGCGGCAAGTCCGCGGCGATCGTTCTCGACGACGCCGACCTGACGACCGTCGTCGAGGGCATGAAGTTCCTGGGCGTGATGAACTCCGGCCAGGCGTGCGTGGCCCAGACCAGGGTGCTGGTCAGCCGGGAGCGCCATGACGAGGTCGCCGAGGCATTGGCAGAGGGCATCGGCTCGATGGTCGTGGGCGACCCGCTGGACCCGGCCACCGAGATCGGCCCGATGGTCGCACGACGGCAGCAGGAGCGGGTCAACTCCTACATCGAGATCGGCCGGCAGGAGGGGGCACGGCTGCTCACCGGCGGAACCGGGCGGCCGGACGGATTGGAGAGCGGCTGGTACGTGCGGCCCACAGTGTTCGCGGGGGTCGACAACTCCATGCGTATCGCGCAGGAAGAGATCTTCGGTCCGGTCCTGTCGGTGATCGCCTACGACGACGTCGACGACGCCGTGCGCATCGCCAACGACTCCGACTACGGCCTCGCGGGCACGGTGTGGACCGGTGACCGCGACGCGGGTCTGGTCGTGGCCCGCCGCGTGCGGACCGGCACCTACGGCGTCAACACGTACACCATGGATTTCGCCGCACCGTTCGGCGGATTCAAGGCCTCAGGCGTGGGCCGCGAGTTCGGACCCGAGGGGCTCGCGCAGTACACCGAACTCAAGTCCGTCTACCTCGGAGAGCCCGTCCCGGGCGCCGACAGCTGAGGAGCTCTCCACGTGACCACGCACGCCGACATTCTCGAGGTGCACGACGCGGACCGTGTCCGCACGCTCACCATGAACCGCCCCGAGGCGCTCAACGCCTTCAACGGCGCCCTGTACACCGCCGTGGCCGCCGCACTCCGTGACGCCGCGGTCGATCCGACGGTCGCGGTCGTCCTGCTCACCGGCACAGGCCGGGCGTTCAGCGCCGGGACGGATCTGATGGAACTGGCCGAGCAGGTGGCCGTCCCGGGGGCCGACGCCGAGGCGAGCACCGAGGAACACGGCTTCAACCTCCTGGTGGACGCGCTGATCGCGTTCGACAAGCCCCTCGTCGCGGCGGTCAACGGTCTCGGCCTGGGCATCGGGGTGACCCTGCTCGGGTTCGTGGATCTGGCCTTCATGGCCGAGGGGGCCCGGCTCAAGTGCCCCTTCACCAGTCTCGGAGTGGCTCCTGAGGCTGCTTCGAGCTACCTGATCCCGCGGCTCGTCGGCCACCAGAACGCCGCCTGGGTGCTGCTGTCCTCGGAGTGGATCTCGGCCGAGGAGGCGCACGAGATGGGTCTGGTCTGGCGGCTGTGCGCGCCGGAGGAGTTGATGGCCGAGGCCACCTCGCACGCCACCCGCCTGGCCGCGCTGCCGGTCTCGAGCTTGCGCGCGGTCAAGAAGGCGATGACCGAGCCGATCGCCCGCCAGGTCACCGAGGCGCGGCAGCGGGAGAACCGGATGTTCGCGGAATTGCTCGGTGGACCCGCGAACTCGGAGGCGTTGGCGGCATTCGCCGAGGGTCGAAAGCCCGACTTCACCTCGTTGCCGGACGGCGCCTGACCGGCAGGAGAGTCCCCGGGCGGCCCGGGTGGGCCAGGATGGCGGGGTGACCACCTCGCACCCGCCCGCGCCCCGCCCGGTCGACGTGGTGGTGATCGGCGCAGGCCAGGCCGGACTCGCGGCCGCCTACCACCTGAAGCGGCGGGACTTCGTGCCGGTGGGCCGGGCGAGGCCGGGGGAGCGCACCTTCGTGGTGCTGGACGCCGAGGACGGCCCCGGCGGCGCCTGGCGGCACCGGTGGGAATCACTCACCATGGCCACCGTCAACGGAATCTTCGAACTGCCCGGGATGGCCGTCCCGGGCGTCGACCGAACCGTCCCGAGTCGCTGGGCACTGCCCGCCTACTTCGCCGACTACGAGAAGTACTTCGACCTGGACGTCCGGCGGCCGGTCCGGGTCAGATCGGTACGGCGGGGCGGTGACGGGCCCGATGGCGGGGCGGGGGAGCACCTCGTCGTCGTCGCGGAACACGGCTCGGACATCCACGCCGGCACGGACCGCCCCGGCGGCTCCGGCTCCGGCTCCGGCGCCGAGCGTTGGGCGGCGGGGCACGTCATCAACGCCACCGGCACCTGGTCCCGGCCGTTCTGGCCCCGCTACCCGGGCCAGGAGACGTTCCGCGGCCGCCAACTCCACGTCCACGACTACGTCGCCGCTGAGGAGTTCGCCGGCCAGCGGGTGGTGATCGTGGGCGCTGGTATCTCGGCCACGCAGCTGCTGGAGGAGATCTCGCTGGTCGCCGACACGTTCTGGGTGACCCGCCGCCCCATCGAGTGGGAGACCGGGCCCGCGCCCGCGAACTTCTCGGCCGCGATCGACCGTGTCGCCGACCGGACCCGCCGGGGGCTGCCGCCGGAGAGCGTGATCAGCGTGACCGGCCAGTTCCGCGGCCCCTGGATCGAACGGGCCGAGGCGCGCGGTGTCCTGGTGCGCCACCCCATGTTCACCCGCATCGAGCCCGACGGCGTCCGGATGCCGGACGGGCGGCTCGAGGAGGCGGACGTCATCCTCTGGGCGACCGGGTTCCGGCCGGCGGTGGCGCACCTCGCGCCCCTCGGCCTGCGGACCCCCGAGGGCGGGATCCGCGTGGACTCCGGGCGGGCGCTCGACGAGCCCAGACTCTTCCTGATCGGCTACGGCCCGTCCCAGTCGACCGTGGGCGCCAACCGGGCGGGCCGTGACGCCGTACGCGCGATCGTCGCCGACACCCGCCCCTGACGTAGCAGATCCACTACCCGGCTGGGCGATGCGCTCCCCGATGGCGGGAAGCGGACCGTGCAGCCGGGCAGCGGCTCTGGCGGGCGAAGGGAGGGATCAGAGAGTGCGCGAGATCAGTTCCTTCATGATCTCGTTCGTGCCGCCGTAGATTTTCTGCACGCGCGCCGAGGCGTACATGCGGGCGATCGGGTACTCGGTCATGAAGCCGTAGCCGCCGAAGACCTGCAGGCTGCGGTCGATGATCTCGCACTGCTTGTCGGTGCAGTAGTACTTGGCCATGGAGGCGGTGGCCGGGTCCAGCTCGCCCCGCAGGTGCAGGCCGATGCAGTGGTCGAGCAGCGTGCGGGCGGCCATGGCCTCGGTCTTGCACTCGGCCAGCTCGAAGCGCAGGTTCTGGAACTTGAGGATCGGCTTGCCGAACGCCTCGCGATCCTTGGCGTACTCGGTGGCCAGCCGGACCGCGGTCTCGGCGGCGGCCACGGCGGTCACGGCGATGATGAGGCGTTCCTGGCCCAGTTGCTGCATGAGCTGGATGAAGCCCTGGCTCTCGCCGGCCTCGCCGCCGAGGATGTCGCCGGCGGGCACGCGCATGTCGTTGAAGAACAGCTCCATCGTGTCCTGGTACTTCAGGCCGATCTTGTCGAGTTTGCGGCCGCGATCGAACCCGGGCAGGTCGGCGGTCTCGGCGACCACCAGGGACAGTCCCTGGGCGCCCTCGCCGCCGGTGCGGGCCACGATGATGACCAGGTCGGCGTGCATGCCGTTGGAGATGAAGGTCTTGGAACCGTTGACCACGAAGCTGTCACCGTCACGGGTGGCGGTGGTGCGCAGCGCCTGCAGATCGGATCCGGCGCCCGGCTCGGTCATGGCGATCGCGCCGACCATCTCGCCGGTGGCGAGCTTGGGCAGCCAACGCTGCTTCTGCTCCTCCGTGCCGTACTGGAGGATGTAGTGCGCCACGATCGTCGAGTGGACCGAGTTTCCCCAGCCGTCGTCCAGTGCGCGGGTCTGCTCCTCGGCGATGACCGCCTCGTGGGCGAAGGTGCCGCCGCCCCCGCCGTACTCCTCGGGGATCGAGATGCACAGCAGGCCCGCGTCGCCGGCCTTGTTCCAGAACTCGCGGTCCACGGCGCCCTGCTCGGCCCAGCGCTCGAGGTTGGGGACGGTCTCCTTCTCGAGGAATGCCCGGGTGTGGGCGCGCAGAGCGTCCAGGTCCTCGGTCATCCAGGGGGAGCGGAAGGGGGCGGGCTCGAACACGGGGCGACTCCAGAGTGATGCGTATCGGGGCCGTTGCGGCCTTGACTGCCGCCACTATACAACTGCATGGCATGCAAGTGTATGGTCGGTGTGCGAGTGGCGCCGTCGGCGCCGGGACACACAGGGGAGACGAGGTGGGGACCGTGGCCGGGGACGAAGCCGAGCAGGCGGCTTCCTGGACGAGCGCCGCCGCCGGAGATGCCACCGCGCGGTCGCGGATCCGCCGGGCCGCCCTGGAGCTGTACGCGGAGTACGGCGAGGACCGCGTCTCCATGCGTAGGGTCGCCGCGGAGGTCGGGGTGACGATCGGCCTCATCCAGCACCACTTCGGGACCAAGGACGGGCTCCGACGGGCCGTGGACGAGGTGGTGGTGGAGAGCGTGGTCCAGACACTGGCGACCGTCGACCACTCGGGGCCGGCCGCGGAGGTCGTGGCGGCCCGCGACGCGGCGGTCCGCGAGATGCTCGAGCGGAACCCCGTGATCGTGCAGTACCTCAACCGGGCGCTCCTCGAACCGGACGGACGCGGCGGACCGCTGCTCGAGGCGATCGTGGACCTCACCACCCGCGTGGTGGAGGGGCTGCGCACCGAGGGCCTGGCGTCCACGCGCAGCTCGGACAAGGTGCAGGTCGTACGAACCCTCATGGGTCAGGTCGGGGAGTTGTTCCTCGAGCCGGTGGTCTCCGCCATCTGGGCGCACATCGACGGCGACCCGGCACTGCGGCCGACGATCCGGATCACCGTCGAGGGTTCGTGACACCCGCAGCGGTTGTCAGACGGAGGTAGCGGGACGGAGTGACGCTGTGCGCTGTGCATACCGGCCGACCTGCCGCTACGCTGTCGGGAGCGTAGACCCCGTCATTTCGGCCGGGGTGGGAAGGACACGCTCATGAGGTTCACCCGTCTGGCGCGGTTCGCCGCGGCGACCGTGATGGCCGGCGCCACCGCCCTGGTCGCTCCTGCCGCGGCACAGGCTGCGGCCCCGGTCGGAGGCGGCACGCCCGTCCTCGTCGGCGGAACGGCGGGCTGCACGATCACCGCCGCGGGGTTCGATTCCACCGGCGCGCCGGTCGCGTTCACCGCTGCCCACTGCAGTGACCGTATCGATTCCCCGGTCATCCTCAAGGGCAACGAGGGCGCCGGCGTGATCGGCACCATCGTCACCCGCAACGAGATCCTCGACTACTCGGTGATCCGCCTGAACCCGGGCACCGCCTTCCCGGTGCGACAGCAGGGCGTCACGGGCCGCGGGCCGGCGCCGCAGTTCGGCGACATCGTCTGCAAGGACGGACTGTCGACCGGGCACACCTGCGGCATCACGTGGCAGCGTGAGGGCGTTCGGTTCTGGAGCCAGGCGTGCGCCGGTTACGGCGATTCCGGCGGTCCCATCACCCATGACGGCCGTCTGGTGGGTCTGGTCTCCGGTGGCCACATGCCCCCGGCCGCCGGTGCGGTCGGAAGCGTCGGCCCGATCCTGCCGTCGTGCGTCCACCCCGCCCAGTCGCCGTTCTTCCTGCCGGCCCTCGGCTATTCGTTCGACGCGATCGTCGACGATGCCACGGCCCGCGGCTGGCCCGGCCAGGGCTTCCAGATGGCCTGACACGTCCGCGGAACCGCCAGGACCCGGCACCGGACTCACGGTGCCGGGTCTTCGCGTCTGAGGCGCCTGCAGCGAGCGCCTTCACGTCGAACGCCGAGCGCCGAACGGGGAACGCCCCCACGGACTCGTGGTCCGTGGGGGCGTTCTGCGATCTGGATGCGGGCGGGCGCCCGCGTCAGCTCACTTGAGCTCGGCGCTCGACAGGTCCAGGATGCGACGCGCGATCACCAGCTGCTGGATCTGCTGCGTGCCCTCGAAGATGTCGAGGATCTTGGAGTCTCGCGACCACTTCTCCAGGAAGCTGCGCTCGGAGTAGCCGTACGTGCCGGCCAACTCGACCGCGCCGAGGGTGACGGCGGAGCCGGTTCGCCCGGCCTTGGCCTTACACATCGATGCCTCCTTGGTGTTGGGCATCTTGTTGTCCGCCATCCAGGCCGCGCGCAGCGTGAGGAGGTAGGACGCCTCCCAATCGGCTTCGAGCTCGAGGTACTTGGCCACGGCGGCGGGCTGGCTGGTGGCGGGACGGTCGTAATCGATCTCCAGCCCGGCCTCCTCGAGGAGCGTGCGGATCTCCTCGAGCGCGGCACGCGCCACACCCACGGCCATCCCGGCCACGAGCGGACGGGTGTTGTCGAAGGTCTGCATGGCGCCGGCGAAGCCCTTGTCCACGCGGATCTCCGGATCGCCCAGGAGATTCTCCTTGGGGACCCGGCAGTCGGTGAACGAGATCTGGGCGGTGTCGGAGGCACGGATGCCGAGCTTGTGCTCGAGCCGGTCGACCGAGACGCCGGGGTGGTCCCGCGGCACGACGAACGACTTGATGGCGGCGCGGCCCTTGCTCTTGTCGAGGGTGGCCCACACGACGATGTGGTCGGCGCGTTCACCGGAGGTGACGAAGATCTTGGTGCCGTTGATGACGTACTCGTCGCCGTCGAGTCGGGCGGTGGCCGACACCGCGGCCGAGTCGGAGCCGAAGTCGGGCTCGGTGATGGCCATGGAGGCCCACACGCGGCCGAACTTCTCCATCTGCTCGTCATCGGCCACCGCGGCGATGGCCGAGTTGCCGAGCCCCTGGCGGGGGATCGACAGGGTCAGGCCCACGTCCCCCCAGCAGGTCTCGATGATGTTGAGCAGCGACTTCATGTTGCCGCCGTTGGCCACACCCTCCCGCTTGGGGGCGCCGCCGGATCCCATGGTGGCGCCGGAGGCGGCCTGGCCGGCGTCCTCCATGGCTTCCATCATGGCCTTGAGGGTGTCCAGCTCGACGGGGTACTCGTGCTCGGCGAGGTCGTACTTGCGGGAGACGGGGCGGAAGATCTGTGTGGCCACCTGGCGGGCCTGGTTCGCACCCGCCTGGAGCTTCTTGGGCAGTTCGAGGTTGATCATCGCGTGGAGTCCTTGGTCCGGGTCGGGTGGGTGGCGGGGCGGTGGGTGGTCACAGGACCACCACGCCCTCGGCCACTCCGACGGCGCGCAGGTCGCGGTACCAGCGCTCGACGGGGTGTTCCTTGGTGAAGCCGTGGCCGCCGAGGAGCTGGACGCCGTCGAGGCCGATCTTTATGCCCTTGTCGGCCGCGATCTTGCGGGCCAGCGCGGCCTCGCGGGCGAAGGACAGGCCCTGCTCGGCGCGGGAGGCGCCGCGCCAGGTGACCAGCCGCATTCCGTCGAGCTCGGTGGCCATGTCGGCCACCGCGAACGCGACAGCCTGACGGTGCGCGATGGGCTCGCCGAACGCCTGACGCTCCTTGACGTACGGGGTGACGTAGTCGAGCACCGCGTGGGAGGTGCCCACGGCGAGGGAGGCCCAGCCCAGACGCGACAGCCGGATGACGTCGGCGTAGGCGTTGGCGCGATCCTCGGCGGATACCTCCGGGCCGCCCAGAACGGCGTCGGCGGGCACCGAGACGTCGGTGAGGACGATCCGGCCCAGGCCGCCGGCGCGCAGACCCATCGACGGATCGGCCTCGATGACCAGGCCGTCCGTGTCGGACTCGACGACGAAGAACGTCGGCGCGCCGTCCAGGGTCGCGGCGATGATGAAGAGCTCGGCGCTGCCGGCGGTGGGCACCATCGACTTCACGCCGTTGAGGGTGAAGCCGCCGGCGACGCGCGTGGCGGTGGTGGCGAGTGCGAACGGGTCGAACAGCGGACGCGGCTCGGTCACCACGACGGCGGCGGCCGGGACCTTCTCGGAGGCGAACGCCGGCAGGTAGGACTTCTGCTGCGCGTCGGAGCCGAACTGGGTCAGGGTGGTGGCCACGCCGGACGGGGCGAGGATCGGCAGTGCGAGCCCCATGTCTCCGTAGGCGAGGGCCTCGGCGACCAGCGAGTTGGTCACCACTCCGCGCTCGGAGGCGATGCCGTCGAACTCCTCGGGCACGTTCAGCATGGTGGCGCCGATCTCGGCCGAGCGCTCCAGCAGCGAGGCGGGGGCCTCGGCGGCGGCATCGGCGTCGTGGGCGGCCGGCCGGAGGACCTCGGCGGCGAAATCGCGCACGGTTTCGGCGATCATCTGCTGCTCGTCCTCGAGCGTCAGGTCGAACAGGTCGGTGCGCGAGCCGGTGTCGGCGTCGGGCAGGCGCTTGGGGGCGCCGCCGCCGGAGACCTTCTTGAACGACTTGGTCGCGGCGCCGAGGGTCTTGAAGCCGGTCCTGGTGGCCTCGTAGGTGACCCGGTCGACCTTCTGTCGAAGACCGAAGCGCTCGGCGAACTCGGACCCGGTGATGGTCGTGAGTGCGCGCATGGCGGCACCGATCGCGTCGATCCTGGTCGGGTTCAGGCCCGGTGTGGAGTTCTCACCGCGCCCGGTCGCGGACGGGGTCGTGGAGTTCTTGCTCATCATCACCAGCTGTTCTCGTGACGGAGTGGACGGTGTGGTTGATGGAGACCTTACTCCGCAGTAAGTTACGAGCGCCAGACCTTCCCCCGAACCCGCTCCCGAGAGGATGAGAAGGCGAGGTCAGCCGCGTAGGAGCGACACGGCCTGTTCGACCGCACCGGGGCGTCCGGCGACAAACCAGTCGTACCCGTTGACCTCGACGGTCGTGCAGCTGCCGCCGGCGCCCTCGACGAGGGCGCGGCCGGGCAGCCAGTCCCATTCCGGGCAGGAGTGCTGGGCCCATACCGTGTGGACGCCGCAGGCGACCGAGGCGAGATCGACCGAGCCGGAGCCGAGCATCCGGATGGTCGCCGCGCCCCGGCTGACGCGGTGGAAGGGGTCGGCCAGGTCGGGGTCGTCGAAGAACGGCGGGTGTAGGTAGGTGGCGAGGCTGCCCGCGGCGAGATCGCCGGGGGCCAGGCGGGAGACGGGCACGCCGTTGCGGCGCGTGGGGACGTCGGAGCCACCGACGAACGTGTCGCCGGTGACGGGGCGGTGGACGGCTCCGAGCAGGTAGTCGTCGGGGCCGGTCAGGGCCACGGCCGAGCACCAGTAGTCCGAGCCGTTGACGAAGTTGTAGGTGCCGTCGACGGGGTCGACGGCCCAGCGCCGATCGTGGCTTCCGGCGACGAGGGTGCCCTCCTCGCCGAGGACACCGTCGTCGGGGCGGTGTCGCGCGAGTAGGTCGGTGATGTGGCGCTCGGCGGCGTTGTCCGCCTGGGTGACCACGTCCGAGACGGAGGTCTTGTGGTGGACGTCGAGGCCGTCCTCGCGCAGGCGTCGGGCCAGCGCGCCGGCGTCGACGACGAGGCGGGCCGCCAGGTCCGCGTCGGTCATCTCCGCGGATGACGTGTCGGGCGTATGTCGGGGAGTGCGGGTGTCGATTGCCATGAGCTACCTCCGCTGGGGGCCGTGTCGGCCCGCTGACCTCGGGCGGCAGCGGGCGTCCGGACCCGACGCTACCCCCGCCGGGCGACGATCGGACGTGGGGCGGGTCACGGGTGGGAGACGGGTGTGCGAACGCGAGAAGACGTCCGGGCCGCGTAGAGTTGGATACCGTGCATCCTGACGTCTCCGCTGATATCGCCGCCCTCGACGCCACCATGACCACAGTCGAGAAGGTCCTCGACATCGAGGAGCTCGCCCGACGGGTCGATGAGCTCGAGCAGATGGCCGCCGACCCCGACCTGTGGAACGACCAGGACCGGGCCCAGAAGGTCACCAGCGAGTTGTCCTATGTGCAGGCCGACCTCCGCCGGTGCCGCGATCTGCGTCAGCGGATCGAGGACCTGCCGCTCATGTACGAGCTCGCGGACGAGGCTCAGGCGGAGGGGGATTCCTCGGCCGTCGAGGAGGCGGATTCCGAGCGTGCCGCCCTGCGTGAGGACGTCGAGGCCATGGAGGTCAAGACGATGCTCAGCGGCGAGTACGACCAGCGTGAGGCCGTGGTCAACATCCGCGCCGGCGCCGGCGGCATTGACGCCGCGGACTTCGCCGAGATGCTGATGCGGATGTACATCCGCTGGGCCGAGAAGGCCGGGCACAAGGTCGAGGTGTACGACACCTCGTACGCGGAGGAGGCCGGCATCAAGTCGGCCACCTTCGTCGTGCGGGACCCCTACATGTACGGCACGCTGTCGGTCGAGCAGGGCACGCACCGTCTCGTGCGGATCTCCCCGTTCGACAACCAGGGCCGCCGCCAGACCTCGTTCGCCGAGGTCGAGGTGCTGCCGGTGGTGGAGACGGTGGACTCGATCGAGGTCCCGGAGAACGACGTCCGGGTTGACGTCTACCGTTCCTCGGGCCCGGGTGGTCAGTCGGTCAACACCACCGACTCGGCGGTCCGTCTCACCCACGTCCCCACGGGGATCGTGGTGACCTGTCAGAACGAGAAGTCGCAGCTGCAGAACAAGGTGGCGGCGATGAAGGTGCTGCAGGCCAAGCTGCTCGAGCGCAAGCGCCAGGAGGAGCGCGCCGCGATGGACGCCCTCGGTGCCGGGGGCAACGCGTCCTGGGGTAACCAGATGCGCTCGTACGTGCTGCACCCGTACCAGATGGTCAAGGACCTGCGGACCGAGTACGAGGTCAACAACCCTTCCTCGGTGCTCGACGGGGAGATCGGAGGCTTCATCGAGGCCGGTATCCGTTGGCGGATGCGGGAGGGGGCCGGCGCCGAGTGAGGCTACGCACCGACTTCAGTGGGATTCTCGACTGGCTCAGTAACCAGGGACTCGAGGTCGTCCTCCTCGTCCTGGGTGCGGCCCTGCTCACGAGGGCCATCGGCAAGGCCGGCCGGATGTGGCTGGCCCGGATCGATGCGGAGAACGCCGACAAGGAACTGTGGTCGGAGCGTTCGAAGCATCTCCACTCGGTGGTCCAGGTGGTCTCCTATGTCGCGATCGGTGTGCTCTACGTTGTCTTCGGGATCCAGATCCTGCTGAGGTTCGGTGTCAACCTCGTCACGCTGGTCGCGCCGGCCACCGTGCTGGGTGCGGCGCTGGGCTTCGGCGCCCAGCGGGTGGTCCAGGACTTCCTCGCCGGTTTCTTCGCGCTCGCCGAACGTCAGTACGGTTACGGCGACATCGTGGAGCTCACCACCTCGACCGGTGTCGCGGCGGGCACCGTCGAGGACGTCACGTTGCGCGTGACCCGCCTGCGAACGTTGGACGGCGAGGCGGTCATCGTGCCCAACGGGCAGATCGTCACCGCCGTCAACCAGTCCCAGGACTGGGCGCGCGCGATCGTCGACGTGCCGGTTCCCAACAGCGCTGACATGGACGAAGCGCACGACATCCTCGCCCAGGTCTGTCGCGACATCGTGCACGACGACGAGGTGGGCGTCTACATCCTCGACGAGCCGAGCGTCATGGGCGTCCAGTCCATCAAACTCGAGCAGACCGTGCTCCGTCTCCTCGCCCGCACCAAGCCCGGGATGCAGTGGGAGGTAGGGCGCCGCATGCGCGCGGTGATCCTGCGCCGGTTCCGCCAGGAGGGCATCGTGCTGGAACCGGAGGCGATGGCCGCGATCCGCGCCGGAATGGTGCGACCCGACGACGGGGAGGGGGACAGTTGATGTCCGAGAAGCCGAGTGACGTCCCCGACGAACCCGAGATGGCCGACCACACGTCCGTCAGCTATTCCTCCGTCGACGATGTTGAGCAGTCGGCTCCCGGCCAGCACGCCCAGTCGCACGCGGCCCGGCACCGGGCCCGCCCCGAGTGGCTGTCCGTGGTGATCGAGTTCTTCACGATGTCGCGTTCCACCCTGGTCCTGCTCGTCGCGTTCGTCCTCATCGCGGCGCTGTACAGCTTCGTGCGTCAGGACCCGGTCGTCGCGATCAACTCGCCGCCCCGGCCGGCCCCCACCCAGTCGGAGACCACGCAGTCCGAGACCACGCGGACCGACGCCACCGAGACGGCCGATCCGTCACCCACAGACCAGTCGACCGAGCCCACAGCGACGACCGACGCCGCGGAGACTTCCGGGACCGGCACTCCGCAGACGTCCGTGCCGAGAGATTCGCGTCTGGTCGAGCCGGGGCAGGGAACGGGCGCTCAGGGCACCGACGGGCAGCAGCCCCAGCAGTCGGCACCGGGGGTCACACAGGCACCGCAGGGGCAGCAACCACAGCAACCCCAGCTGCCCCAGCCGCAGACGCAGGTCCCGGCGCAGTAGCAGCTGTCCGGGGCCTGCCCGCGTCCCGTGATGATTGCCCGTGCGGTGGCGTCGTCGTCGTCACATGTCCAGTGGCGCAGCGGTGACAGCTCGCCGACGTCCCTCGCGCGGCGGGGCTCGTCGTCCTGACGTCTCCGGCACCAGAGACGAGTTTCTCCCGCCGGGGGGTGGCGTGTGACGGATGTGGCGCTAGGCTACGCGTGTGATCAGTGCTTCTCATGTGACCAAGTCGTACGCGTCATCGGCGCGCCCGGCTCTGTCTGACGTGAGCGTGGAGATCGACAAGGGCGAGTTCGCGTTCCTCATCGGCGCGTCCGGCTCCGGCAAGTCCACGTTCCTGCGGCTGCTGTTGCGGGAGGACAAGCCGGACACCGGCTCACTCGCCGTCGCCGGCCACGATCTCGTTCGGATGAAGCCGTCGAACGTTCCGCTGCTGCGGCGCTCTCTCGGCGTCGTGTTCCAGGATTTCCGGTTGCTGCAGGGCAAGACCGTCGCCGAGAACGTTGCGTTCGCCCTGCAGGTGATCGGGAAGTCCCGCCAGACCATCGACAAGGTGGTGCCCGAGACCCTCGACATGGTGGGGCTCGGCAACAAGGCCAACCGGCGGCCGCACGAGCTGTCCGGAGGCGAGCAGCAGCGCGTCGCGATCGCGCGCGCGTTCGTCAACCGGCCGCTGCTGCTGCTGGCGGACGAACCGACCGGGAACCTCGACCCGGAGACCAGCGAGGACATCATGCTCCTGCTCGACAGGATCAACAGGATGGGGACCACGGTGCTGATGGCCACCCACGACCGACACATCGTGGACCGGTCGCGGCGGCGGGTCGTGGAACTCGTCGACGGTGAGGTCGTGCGCGACGACGCCCGCGGGACCTACGGGGTTGATCGATGATGGCCGCGAAGTTCATCGCCTCCGAGGTCGCCCAGGGGCTGCGGCGGAACCTGTCCATGACGCTGGCCATGATCATCACCACCGCGGTGGCGCTGGGGATGCTGGGCGCCGGCGTGCTCGTCGTGATGACCGCGTCGGCGAGCCAGGCCAAGTACGACTACCTCAACGAGTTCCGCGTCTACGTGGACCGGTCGATCTCCGCAGAGGACCCGGGCTGCGAAGCGGAATGCGCCACGATCCGGGAGGAGCTCGAGGCGACCGACGGTGTCGCGTCCGTGGAATACAAGAACCCGGACGAGACCTACTCGGAGTTCGTCGAGTTGTTCGCCTCCACCGACCCGGTGCTGGTCGAGTCGACCTCGCCGGACGCACTCGGTTCGCGATTCACCCTCACGCTGGCCGATCCGACGCGAGCGGAGTCCGTGGCCGCGAGCCTGGCCGAGGTGGAGGGCATCGAGGTCGTGCAGGGGCAGGGCGAACTGGTCGGGCGGGTCTTCTCGATCCTCGACGGGATCCGCAACGCGGCGTTCACCATCGCCGTGGTCCAGTTGCTGGCCACCGTGCTGCTCATCGCCAACATGACGCAGATCGCCGCGTTCACCCGCCGCACGGCGGTGGGGATCATGCGACTGGTCGGCGCGAGTCGTCTGTACACCGATCTACCGTTCGTCCTCGAGGCCGTGGTCGCCTCGCTGATCGGGTCGGTGCTGGCCGTGGGCGGCCTGCTCGGGGCGAAGAGCGTCTTCCTTGACCGGGTGCTCGCGGAGGCCTACCGCGCCAACCTGATCGAACGCATCACCACCTCGGACATCCTGCTGCTCGCCCCGGTTCTGGTGGTGGCCGGTGCCGTGGTCTCGGCGGTGACCGCCATGGTGACGCTGCGGCTGTCCGTCCGGCACTGACCCGCGCCGGCGAGGCAGGTCCTGTCTCGGGGTAGCTACTGCTCCGAGAGCCTGCTCATCTACACTGTGGGGTCTGCCCGACCGCGGAAAACCAGGAGGTGAGCCGGCGTGGCCAAGAAGAACAAGAAGAAGGGTGCGTCGTCCCTCGGTACCGACGGCAGCATCGTCGCCAGCAACCGCAAGGCCAGGCACGAGTACCAGATTCTCGACACCTACGAGGCCGGCATCGCGCTCGTGGGAACCGAGATCAAGAGCATGCGCGAGGGGAAGGCCTCGCTCGTCGACGCCTTCGCCACCGTCGACGACGGAGAGGTCTGGCTGCGCGGGTTGCACATCCCCGAGTACTCGCACGGCAGCTGGACCAATCACGCGCCTAAGCGGGCCCGCAAGCTGCTGCTCCACCGCCGCGAGATCGACTCCCTGATCGGTAAGGTCCGCGACGGCAACGCGACCCTCGTCCCGCTGTCGCTGTACTTCGTCGGCGGCCGGGTGAAGGTCGAGCTGGCCGTCGCGCGCGGTAAGCAGGCGCACGACAAGCGGCAGGATCTCGCCCGTCGCACCGCGGAACGCGAGGCGGTCCGCGAGCTGGGCAGGAAGATCAAGGGCATGCGGGGATGATGCCGGTCGCGTTGGCGTCGACGTCAGCGGTGGCGTACGGCATCAGCGACTATCTGGGCGGCGTGGCCTCCCGGCGGGCGCGTGCGCTCCGGGTCGTCAGCATCTCCTACCCGGTATCGATCGCCCTGGTTGCGGTCGCCGCCATCGTCGCCGGCGGTTCCCCCGGCCTCGTCGGCCTCGCCTGGGGCCTGGCGTCCGGGGTGGCCTCGGGGGTCGCGGTATGGACGTTCTATGTGGCGCTCTCGCGGGGGCCGATGAGCGTGATCTCGCCGATCACCGCGATCCTCGCCGCGGCAGGGCCGCTGGCGTTCGGCCTGGCCGCGGGGGAGCAGCCGGGGTCGGTCGCGATGGCCGGTATGGCGATCGCGCTCGTCGCCACCGTGTTGGCCTCGATGGAGGGGGAGCACGGATCGTCCGTGCAGCACGGTCGGCTGACCCGGCACCTGCTGGTGCTGTCCGTGGTCTCGGGCCTGGCGTTCGCCGCCTTCTTCGTCCTGCTCGCCCAGGTGCCGGCCGGTCAGGGGCTGTGGCCGGTGGCGGCGTCGCGGGTCGGGGCGACGGTCATCCTCCTCGCCGCCGCCGTCGCGGCCGGGGAGTCCTTCCGTTTCTCACGGCGCCTCATCGCGATCGGCGTGGTGATCGCGGTCTTCGACGCGGTGGCCAACGGCGCCTTCTACTTCGCGGCGCAATCCGTGATGCTCGCACTCGTCAGCGTGATCGCCGCGCTGTATCCGGCGTTCACGGTCGCCCTCGCGGTCACCCACGGCGGCGAGAGGCTGAGGTCGGTCCAGATGGTCGGGCTCGCCTTGGCCGCCGTGGCAATCGTCCTGCTCGCGTTGGCGTGAGTAGCGGTTCGGTCGGAATCGTGCCCGTCGGGAGAGCAGTAGGGGAGATGCGCATCACCCTGGCGCAGCCCGGGGCGTGGATGTATGGTTGAGAGTCCGCCGGTGAGAACCGGTGGACCCTGAGGGGCTGATGTGGTTTCGACTACGTGAGTTGACGCAGGGGAAGCGTGCCGGTGCAGGCCAGAGACCACCGTGAGCGTCGTGGCAACCAATTACGCGCCGATACCAATCAGCGCGACTACGCCCTCGCTGCTTGATAGCGAGCCCGTAGTCTGTCGGCCCGGGGTAGCCCTCGCCCCGGTCCCCGGCATCATCTAGAGGGATCACCGGCTCACCCGGTCACGGGGTGGGTCGGGACATCACACAGTGACTGGGATCGTCATCACCAACACGTCCGCATGAGGGTGAGATCCGAGTAGAGGCCAAGGCGGACTGCGCACGGAGAAGCCCTGCCGAAGCTGCGGAGGACCCGGGTTCAATTCCCGGCAGCTCCACAATTCGGGCCCGCGTCCCCGGTCGATCATCGACCGGGGACGCGGTTCATTTCGGGGGGCCCGCTCGGCGGCGACCACGGAAGCACCGCCCACGGCGCGGCACGGGGAATCCAGGGGCGTCACCACCTGCAAAGAGGGTGTGGGGCCGGGTTTCGGTACCCTCTCGATAGAGTCGGCCGCCGCGAGTGGCCGCGGATCTCCCAGCAGAGAAAGGCCCACGCACACGTGAACGCCAAGCCCCACAAGAGCGCCAAGGTGCTCCAGACGAAAAAGAACAACGGGATGCTCATCACCGTCATCGCGCTCATCGCGGTGGCCGTGGTGGTGTTGGGTGGTGTCGTCTGGATGGCGCAGCGGGGGTCGGACGCCAACCCCATCACCTTCGGTGAGACCCAGGACGAGCTCATCGAGATCACCGACGCGGGTGTGATCGCCGTCGGCGAGGCGGACGCGCCGACCATCCAGGTGTGGGAGGACTACATGTGCCCCGCCTGCGGCAGCTTCGAGGCGCAGTACGGCGCATCGATCGCCGAGGCGGTCCAGAACGGCGACCTGCGGGCCGAGTTCCACACGCTGAACTTCCTCAACGGCCAGTCCGGCTCCGGCGAGTACTCCACCCGCGCACTGGCCGCGACCCAGTGCGTGGCGGCAAAGGACACGCTGCCGGTGTTCTTCGAAGTCAAGGCGTCGTTCTTCACCAACCAGCCGGGCGAGGGCGGCGGCGACCTCAGCACGCGCGAGCTCGCCTCCCTCGCCGAGGACGCCGGCGCCAACGGCGACGCCGTCGAGTGCATCAGCAACGTCGAGACCAACGGCGGGATGGACAAGGCCGCCGACAGCGCGGACAACGCCCAGCAGAGCATCCGCGACATCACCAGTCAGGTGTCGACCCCGACCGTCGCGCACAACGGCGAGGTCGTGGAGATCAGCAACGCCAGCTGGCTCGTCGACATCATCGGCTAGGTCTCCGCGCGGGTACTGACCTGCGCGTATCGGTATGCCGGCCCCGCCCGCACGGGTGGGGCCGGCACCGATTTGGAACCTGTGCGGGTGGTCGTGTAACTTAAATCGGGCCGGTGACCGAGAGGGAAACGGCGGAGAAATCGAATACGGGGCTATGGCGCAGCTGGTAGCGCACCACACTGGCAGTGTGGGGGTCAGGGGTTCGAGTCCCCTTAGCTCCACCGGAACAGGATCCCGGGTCGTCATCGTGACGGCCCGGGATTCGTCATTTCGCAGGCATATTGCTGATCCGTGATGGGACGAACTCGTAGGGTCGGGGCGTGGACGCATTTGCCGCCGCCAGGAACGCTCTCGATCAGGCCGTCGACGACGACCGGTTGATCGGCTACGTGTGCGGGATCCGGGAAGCGGGGCGGTCCCGGATCGCCGCCGGCGGTTCGAGCGCGATCGGCGGCGCGGAGATGGACCCGGGGACCCTCTTCCCGCTCTCCTCCAACACCAAGCCGCTGGGTGGTGCGCTCGCGATGGCGCTCGTGGAGCAGGGCGTCGTCGGCCTCGATGAGTCAGTCGACCGGTATCTGCCCGAGTTGCGTGAGCTCCGTGTCCTGGCCCGCCCGGACGGGCCACTGGATCAGACGGTCCCGATGGACCGGCCCATCACACTGCGTCACCTGCTCACCATGACCGCCGGCTTCGGTTGGGTGGACGAGAACCCCGCGCTGGCCGAGGCGATGTCCGCGCGGGACGTCGGACCGGGGCCGTACGCCCCGCCCCTCGAGCCGGGAACCTACCTCGGCCGCCTGGCCGAGCTTCCGCTCGCGGGGCAGCCGGGTGAGGGCTGGTGGTATCACACGAGTAGCGACGTCCTCGGGGTGCTGCTCGCCCGCGCCTCGGGCCGGGCGGTGGCCGACCTGATGGCCGAGCACGTCACTGGGCCGCTGGGGCTGGCAGATACGGGCTTCACCGCCGATCCGAGTCGCCTGCCCACCTCGTACGGCGCGGGGGAGGGCGGCCGTCGCGCGCCTCTGGACACCGCGAGCAGGTTCGTCGGGCCGCCCGCGTTCGAGTCACTTGCCTGCGGCCTCGTCTCCACCGTCGGCGACTATCTCACGTTCCTCGAAGCGCTCGTCGACGGCGGCCGGGTGCTCGGCCGGGACAGCGTCGGGCTCCTGGCGACCGACGACCTCACCGAGCCTCAACGTCAGGTGGCGCAGGGGATCATCGAGCCGGGGTGCGGTTACGGCTTCCAGGTGGAGGTCCGCCCGGGCGGGGTCGTGGGTTGGGCCGGAGGTCTGGGCACGATCGGTTACGTCGACCGGCGCACGGGGCGGTCTGCGGCGGTGTTCACCCCGCAGTCCTTCGACATGCCGGGAACTGCCGAGGCGTTGGATCAGGTGTGGCGACTGCTCGCTGACTAGCTGTTCCGCCCACGCACGTCGTAGGTAGGCAGGCGGCGGGTCAGCGCCACCACGTGTCGAGCGGGGACGCCGGGGTATTCCGCTTGTGGCGCGAATTGAGGAAGAGCTGCTCGATCCGCTCCGCGGACGCGCCGGGGACGCCGTCGAGGCCCTCGAGGTAGTCGTCGATCTGTTCGTACGTCACGCCGAGCGCCACCTCGTCGGGCAGTCCGGGGCGGTCGTCCTCGAGGTCCGCGGTGGGGACCTTGCGCCAGGTCGACTCGGGGGCGCCGAGGTGGCGCAGCAGCGCCGCGCCCTGGCGCTTGGACAAACCGGTCAGGGGGGTGAGGTCGACGCCGCCGTCGCCGTATTTGGTGAAGAAGCCCGTCACCGCTTCCGCGGCGTGATCTGTGCCGACGACGACGAGGTTCAGCTGCCCGGCGACCGCATACTGGGAGATCATCCGTTCACGGGCCTTGACGTTCCCGCGGACGAAGTCGCGGAGCGGACCCGCCTGCTCCGGCAGCTCGGAGAGGGCTGCTGCGGCGGCCGCGGAGGACGCATCGGTGGCGGCCTTGACGTCGACCGTGACGCAGCCGTCGGGCCGGATGAACGCCAGGGCGGTCTGCGCGTCGTCCTCGTCGGCCTGGGTTCCGTACGGCAGACGCATGGCGACGAAGCGGGCATCCGTCATCCCGTCGGCGCGGAGGCGCTCGACGGCGAGCTGGCACAACCGGCCGGCGAGGGTAGAGTCCTGGCCTCCGCTGATCCCCAGGACGAAGCCCGTGGCGGGGGTCGAACGCAGGTAGTCCACGAGGAACGTGACCCGGTCCTCGACCTCACGGGCCGGGTCGATCCCGGGGCGGACCCCGAGCTCGGCGATGATCTCTGCACGGAGGCCGGTAGGGGTTCCGGTGGGGGAGGAGTCCATGGGGCCAGCATATGCGGCGGCCTCGTTCACGCCATTTGGAGTTCTGCTGGGCCCGTCCGTTACTATGGACCAGTTGTGTGTCGTGCATCCGACCCTCGGGACGGACGTGTCGCACAGTGAATCCCAGTCGTGTCGGCGGCCATCGCGGCCGCCCCGAGAGCCTAAGGAGCGCCAGATGAAGGTCCGTAAGTCCCTTCGGTCGCTGAAGAACAAGCCGGGCGCCCAGGTTGTCCGCCGTCGCGGCAAGGTCTACGTGATCAACCGCAAGGACCCCCGGTTCAAGGCCCGCCAGGGCTGATCAGCGTCGCGTGAATTCTCACGCACCCCTCAAGGGCCCGTCACCGGTTCGCCGGTGACGGGCCCTTGTCGTCGTCCCCGGGGCAGTGGGTTCCACGGCCGATGGGACCCCTCCCGGCAGCCCCTCCTGGTTCGTTTCCGGCCCCCGGGGCCGGCTCTCGGACAGGGGCGAGATTGTCCCTCGATGCGTCGGGCGGGGGTGGCCGCGTGGGGTCCCGGATCGGCGGAAAAGTGGTCAACCTGTGGATGAAATGGGGACGGGTTGTGAGGGCTTTGTGGGGGCGTTGGGAGCTTGTTGTGGGTTGCCCGAACGGTGTTTCGCAATGCTCTTCGGGGTGCAACGATGGTGTGGTGCACCCGCCGTGAGGGCCCCGGCGCGGTCGGTTCCAGACGGGGGCCGACAGCGTCCCACAAGGCGGGATCACGACCTGGGAATTCCAGCTATGTAAGACCAAAATGTTGTGGTCGGTTGACCTTCCAGACACTAGGGGTAGTGTCTAGAGGCGTTGCGGCACCGAAGAATGCCAACCATGTGATTCGGGGCCATGACCATCAGCAGACATTACGGCGACCCGCCGTCCGCGCCAGAAGCGTCGGACCGGATCGCCACCACGAGAAGAGCCCCTCGCGCCGCCGCGGCGCCTGTGCCGAAAGAGGTCCCCACACTCATGGTCACCGTCTACACCAAGCCCGCCTGCGTCCAGTGCAACGCCACTTACAAGGCGCTCGACAAGCACGGCATCGAATACCAGCTCATCGACATCTCGGTCGACGACGAGGCGCGCGAGTACGTCATGGCCCTGGGTTACCTCCAGGCGCCGGTCGTGGTGTCCGGTTCCGACCACTGGTCCGGCTTCCGCCCGGATCGCATCAAGGCCCTCGCCTCGGTCGCGGCCTGACTTTCCGACAAGAACAGCAACACCAGAGTTCATGTGACTAGGGGGCAGCCATGGCGGCTCCGGATCCGGCCGATACGCCGGTGAGGATCGTCTACTTCTCCAACGTGTCCGAGTACACGAAGAAATTCGTCGATCGGCTCGGTCTTCCCGCGGTGCGCATACCGGTGCGGAGGACCGAACCGATGCCGGCGGTGTCGGACCCGTATGTTCTGATCGTCCCGACCTACGGGGGAAGCCTCGAGATCACCGGGAAGAACGGGGCTGCGGTCCCGCGTCAGGTGGTCGCGTTCCTCAATGACGCGCACAACAGAAGTCTCTGCCGAGGCGTGATCGCCGGCGGCAACACCAACTTCGGAACCGACTTCGGTCGCTCCGGCGACGTGATCGCGAACAAGCTGGAGATCCCGTATCTCTACCGGTTCGAGTTGATGGGCACACAGGAGGACGTCATCCGCGTCCGAGAAGGATTGGAAGAGTTTTGGCAGCACCAACAATGACCCCCGAGAGCAGCGGCACCATGGCGACCGAGGGGCAGCGTCTGGACTACCACGCGCTCAACGCCATGCTCAACCTGTATGACGCGGACGGGAACATCCAGTTCGAGAAGGATCATCAGGCGGCACGCGAGTACTTCCTCCAGCACGTCAACCAGAACACCGTCTTCTTCCACAACCTGGACGAGAAGCTGGACTACCTGGTGGAGAAGGACTACTACGAGCGCGAGGTGCTCGACCAGTACACGCGTAACTTCGTGCGCGAGCTGTTCGACTACGCCTACGCCAAGAAGTTCCGCTTCCAGACCTTCCTCGGCGCGTTCAAGTACTACACCTCGTACACGCTCAAGACGTTCGACGGTAAGCGTTACCTCGAGCGCTACGAGGACCGCGTCTGCATGGTCGCCCTCACGCTCGCCGCCGGCGACGAGGTGCTGGCCCGGCAGCTCGTCGACGAGGTCATCGACGGCCGTTTCCAGCCGGCGACGCCCACGTTCCTCAATTCGGGCAAGAAGCAGCGCGGCGAGCCCGTGTCCTGCTTCCTGTTGCGTATCGAGGACAACATGGAGTCCATCGGTCGCGGCATCAATTCGGCCCTGCAGCTGTCCAAGCGCGGCGGCGGTGTGGCCCTGCTGCTGTCGAACCTGCGCGAGCACGGCGCGCCCATCAAGCACATCGAGAACCAGTCCTCGGGCGTCATCCCCGTGATGAAGCTCCTGGAGGACTCCTTCTCCTACGCCAACCAGCTCGGTGCGCGTCAGGGCGCCGGTGCGGTGTACCTGCACGCCCACCACCCGGACATCTACAAGTTCCTCGACACCAAGCGTGAGAACGCGGACGAGAAGATCCGCATCAAGACCCTCTCGCTGGGCGTCGTGATCCCGGACATCACGTTCGAGCTCGCCAAGCGCAACGACGACATGTACCTGTTCTCGCCGTACGACGTCGAGCGCATCTATGGCAAGCCGTTCGCTGACGTCAACATCTCGGAGCATTACCACGAGATGGTCGAGGACAGCCGCATCAAGAAGACCAAGATCAACGCGCGGCAGTTCTTCCAGACCGTCGCGGAGCTGCAGTTCGAGTCCGGCTACCCGTACATCATGTACGAGGACACGGTGAACCGCGCCAACCCGATCGCCGGCCGGATCACGCACTCCAACCTGTGCTCCGAGATCCTCCAGGTCTCCACGCCGTCGACGTACAACGACGACCTGACCTACTCCCACGTGGGCAAGGACATCTCCTGCAACCTCGGCTCGCTGAACATCGCCAAGGCCATGGACTCGCCCGACTTCGGGCGGACCATCGAGACCGCGATCCGCGGCCTCACCGCGGTGTCCGATCAGACCTCGATCGACTCGGTCCCCTCGATCGAGCGCGGCAACTCGGAGTCCCACGCCATCGGTCTGGGTCAGATGAACCTCCACGGCTACCTGGCCCGCGAGCGGATCTACTACGGATCCGAGGAGGGCATCGACTTCACGAACATCTACTTCTACACCGTGCTGTACCACGCGCTGCGGGCGTCGAACGCCATCGCGCGTGAGCGGGGCAGCTGGTTCGCCGGCTTCCCGGATTCGAAGTACGCCTCCGGCGAGTTCTTCGACAAGTACACCGACCAGGTGTGGGAGCCGGCCACCGACAGGGTGCGCCAGCTGTTCGCCGAGTCCGAGGTCGCCATCCCCACCCGGGACGACTGGCACGCGCTCAAGACGGACGTGCAGAAGTACGGCATCTACAACCAGAACCTGCAGGCTGTTCCGCCCACCGGATCGATCAGCTACATCAACAACTCGACCTCGTCGATCCACCCCGTGGCCTCGAAGATCGAGATCCGCAAGGAGGGCAAGATCGGGCGCGTCTACTACCCGGCGCCCTACCTGACCAACGACAACCTGGACTACTACCAGGACGCGTACGAGATCGGCTACGAGAAGATCATTGACACGTATGCCGCCGCCACGCAGCACGTCGACCAGGGGCTCTCGCTGACCCTGTTCTTCAAGGACACCGCGGACACCCGGGAGGTCAACCGGGCGCAGATCTACGCATGGCGCAAGGGCATCAAGACCCTGTACTACATCCGGGTGCGTCAGCTCGCGCTGGAAGGCACCGAGGTCGAGGGCTGCGTCTCGTGCATGCTCTGATCCAGCGGCCGCAGGCCACCGCCCCGACCCCCACCCGTCACCAGGAGGAGATCCGATGACCGCCGAGCTGCACGCTCCGGGTTCACACAGCCCCGCCGCGGGCATCCAGCCCAAGCTCGTCGACCGGGTGTCGGCGATCAACTGGAACCGCATCCCCGATGAGGTCGACGACCAGGTGTGGGGTCGCCTGACGACCAACTTCTGGCTGCCTGAGAAGGTGCCCGTCTCCAACGACATCCCGTCGTGGCAGACCCTGACCGAGTACGAGCAGACGCTCACCGCGCGCGTCTTCACCGGCCTGACCCTGCTGGACACCCTCCAGGGCACGGTCGGCGCCGTCAGCATGATCCCCGACGCCTCGACCCCCCACGAGGAGGCGGTGCTCACCAACATCGCGTTCATGGAGTCGGTGCACGCCAAGAGCTACTCGACCATCTTCTCCACGCTCTGCTCGACCCCGCAGGTCGACGACGCCTTCCGCTGGGCCGAGGAGAACCCGTACCTGCAGCGCAAGGCCAAGATCGTGCTCGGCTACTACGCCGGAGACGATCCGCTCAAGCGCAAGATCGCCTCGGTGATGCTCGAGTCGTTCATGTTCTACTCAGGTTTCTACCTGCCCATGCGGTGGTCGTCGCGCGCCAAGCTCACCAACACCGCCGACGTCATCCGGCTGATCATCCGCGACGAGGCGGTGCACGGCTACTACATCGGCTACAAGTACCAGCGCGCACTCGAGCAGGTCGATCAGAAGACCCGTGACGAGCTCAAGGACTACACCTTCGAGTTGTTGTTCGAGCTGTACGACAACGAGGCCGACTACACCGAGGACCTCTACGACCCGGTGGGCTGGACCGAGGACGTCAAGAAGTTCCTCCGGTACAACGCCAACAAGGCCCTGATGAACATGGGCTACGAGGGCATGTTCCCCAAGGACGAGACCGACGTCGATCCGGCCATCCTCGCGGCGCTGAGCCCCAACGCCGACGAGAACCACGACTTCTTCTCGGGCTCCGGGAGTTCGTACGTCATGGGCAAGGCCGTCGCCACCGAGGACGAGGACTGGGACTTCTGACCTCTCGTCGCGCGCGGTCAGCCACCTGACACCAGCCGGGCCCTGAGCACCTGTGACACCACAGGCTCGGGGCCGGTGGCGTTCCTGTGCGCGGGATATCGGCGCGCAGGCGAAACCGCGTGCGGAGGTGGGCGTCCGTTTATCATCGAAGCGATCCCGCCGGTGTCCACGTCTCCTACGGTCGAGCGCGCATCCCCGGGTGATGTCCCCGCGTGAAAGGGAAGTGCCATGTCGTCGCATGCGGGAGGTGCCGAGGCCGAGGTCTCGGTCCGGCGAGAGCGTGACCTGCTGGCCGAGGTGCATCTGTCCACCGAGGAGGGGATCTACGGCCTGATCCTCGTGGCGGGGCTCATCGCGGTCGCCGGCAACACCGGTCTGTCCTCCATTCGGGCGCTGGCGTTCGTCCTCGTCACCGTCGGCGTGTTCTGGGTGGCGCACGTGTACTCGGGGACCGTGGCCGCGCACAGCAGTCACGCAGGACTGTCGCTGAGAGCGTCGCTACGGATGGCGCGTAAGCGTTCCAGGGGACTGCTCGCGGCCGTCGTCCCGCCCGCCGTCCCGCTGGTTCTGGGCGCAGTGGGGTTGATCGATGACCTCGTCGCCGACTGGATAGCGATGTGGACGATCGTCGCCGTCCTCGCCCTGCTCGGCTACCTCACCTATCGGCGTCGCGACGCGCCGCTGCGCATGTGTCTTCTCGCCGCGGTGTCCACGGCGGTGCTCGGGTTCGTCATCATCGTGGCCAAAGCACTGCTGCACCACTGAGCCAGCCGGCGCGGTGGCGACTATCCGTCGGGAGCGATCCCGTTGATCGACGTGCGGATGTCCTCCAGCACCGCGCGCGCCGCGACCGGTCCGGAGCCCTCCCACACGGCCCGATCCATCACGAAGATCCTGTTGGCGCCGACCGCGTCCAGGTCGGCCCAGCGGTCGGAGGCGAAAACCTCGCGCGCCGCGTCCGCCTCCGCAGGGCCTCCGCCGACGATCGCGAAGATCACGTCGCCGTCCAGTTCGTCGCCGAGCGCGGGGGACTCGGGCAGGGGAGGGACCCGCTCGCCGTCTCGCGTGCGCTGGGCCGGAGGCCGGCCGGCTTCCACCGACTCGAGCAGCAACGAACCGAGCGTGGTCGGGTCCTGGACCTCCGCCCCGCCCGTGTCGGACACCGAGACCAGCGAGACCCGCGAGTCGGACGGGGTCGCCGCGCCGATCGTCATCCGCGTCCGCTCGATCACGTCCAGCAGTACATCGCCGCCCGCACGGGGCCTGCCGTAGGCGTCGGAGATCAGCTCGGTCGCGTCCGTCCAGGACAGGGGGTCGGCGTCGTAGACGACCGTGGGCGCGACGGTGCCCAGGGCCTCCACGACCGCGTCATCGAGTCCGTCCGTGCCCGCCAGCACGATCAGGTCCGGATCGAGGTTCCGCGCGGCCGAGGCGGCCTCCGACGGGCTCGGCACCGACAGATCGACCTCGGGGAGGTCGGTCAGAGACGTGGGGAGGTAGACGTCCGCGTCCCAGGGCAGCCCGGAGGTGCCGACGACGAGCTGCTGCAGCCCGAGGGCACAGGCGACGTCGACCGCTCCCACACCGAGCGCGAGGATTCGTTCCGGCGACCGCGGCACCTCGACCGAATCGCCGCCCGGCCCCTCGGACGGAACCTCACGAGCGCCCGTGCCCGGGAACTCGGCGGGGGCGGGCTCCTCGGCGCAGGACTCCTCCGGCTCGGCGGAGCGCTGCAGCTCCTCGCCGGCCATGCGCGAGGGCGTCGTCGTCACCGGCTGCTCGATCATGTCGACAGGGGAGGGGCCGCACGCGGAGAGCGTCAGCCCGAGCGCCAGCGGGGCAGCGAGGCCGGCGGTCAGTCGCCCGTACCCCCGCCCGGGGTGGCGGCGGAGTGATGGCGCGGAGTCGGTCATGGGAACACAGCCTAGGAGATCGCCCGACGGCCGCTGCCTCCGTGGAGGTCGGAGGCGTCTCGGAGACCGTGCGTGAGTGCGGCCTGGATCACCTTCGATGTGCCGGATGACCACCGGCGACGACTTCGGCGGGGTGAGTGGTTCGAGTTCTCAGCCGGGGGTTAGGATTGCGGTCACGCACTATTCCTATGCGTTCGACGTGGGGTCGGTGGTTCGACCCACGACGTCGGGTGAGGCGTTCAGGAGGACCCTTATGACCGCAGTGGCCCCCAAGCCGGTCCACGACCTCGACCACCCACCGGGCGAACCCACGGGTGACGCCCGGCCGGGTTCGTTCGTGTGGAAGATGTTGACGACGACCGATCACAAGATGCTCGGCATCATGTATATCGTCACGTGCTTCATCTTCTTCTTCATCGGTGGGCTCATGGCCCTGCTCATCCGGGCGGAGCTGTTCTTCCCGGGCATGCAGTTCCTGTCGAACGAGCAGTTCAACCAGCTGTTCACCATGCACGGCACAGTCATGTTGCTGCTGTACGGCACCCCGATCGTCGTCGGGTTCGCCAACTACATCATGCCGCTGCAGATCGGCGCGCCGGACGTGGCGTTCCCGCGACTGAACGCGTTCGGTTTCTGGCTGTTCAGCGCCGGCGGTGCCCTGATGCTCTCGGGCTTCCTCACCCCGGGGGGCGCTGCGTCCTTCGGCTGGACCATGTACATGCCACTGGCGGACAAGATCCACTCGCCCAACGTCGGCGCGGATCTCTGGATCCTCGGCGTCGGCATCGGCGGTATCGGCACCATCCTCGGCGCCGTCAACTTCGTCACCACCATCATCTGCCTGCGCGCGCCGGGCATGACGATGTTCCGGATGCCCATCTTCACGTGGAACATCCTCGTCGCCTCGATCCTCATCCTGCTCATCTTCCCGCTGCTGACCGCCGCGGCGCTGGGCGTGTTCTACGACCGCACCTTCGGCGGCCGTATCTACGACCCGGGCAACGGTGGCGCCATCCTGTGGCAGCACCTGTTCTGGTTCTTCGGTCACCCCGAGGTGTACGTCCTCGCGCTGCCGTTCTTCGGCATCGTCTCCGAGGTCTTCCCGGTCTTCTCGCGTAAGCCGCTGTTCGGTTACGCCGGCCTGGTCTTCGCGACGCTGGCCATCGCCGCCCTGTCGATGGCCGTGTGGGCGCACCACATGTTCGTCACCGGTGCGGTCCTGCTGCCGTTCTTCTCCTTCATGACGTTCCTCATCGCGGTTCCGACCGGCGTGAAGTTCTTCAACTGGATCGGCACCATGTGGAAGGGCAAGATGACCTTCGAGACGCCGATGGTCTTCTCCCTCGGCTTCATCGTCACCTTCCTGTTCGGTGGTCTGACCGGCATCATGATGGCCGCGGCGCCGATCGACTTCCACATCTCGGACACGTACTTCATCGTGGCGCACTTCCACTACACGCTGTTCGGCACGATCGTGTTCGCCACCTTCGCCGGCGTGTACTTCTGGTTCCCCAAGATGACGGGCCGGATGCTCGACGAGAAGCTCGGCATGTGGCACTTCTGGCTGATGTTCATCGGCTTCCACACCACGTTCCTGGTCCAGCACTGGCTGGGTAACCAGGGCATGGCCCGCCGCTACGCCGACTACCTGGCCACGGACAACTTCACGGTCCTCAACCAGATCTCGACCATCGGCTCGTTCATCCTCGGCATCGCGATGCTGCCGTTCATCTGGAACGTCATCAAGAGCTGGCGCTACGGCGAGATCGTCACCGTCGACGATCCGTGGGGCGCGGGCAACTCGCTCGAGTGGGCCACGTCCTGCCCGCCGCCGCGCCACAACTTCGTGACGCTGCCCCGCATCCGCTCGGAGCGCCCCGCGTTCGAGCTGCACTACCCGCACATGAGCGAGCGCATGCGCGCCGAGGCCCACGTCGGTGGACGCGCCAAGTCCCACGACCCGCACTCGTCCAAGGACGTCGCCGAGCGCGGACCCTCGCCGCAGAAGGGCTGACCACCCCACCCGTACTCACCCACGGGCTCGGTTAACCGGAACCCCGTCGGTAGGCTTGTCCACCGGCGGGGTTCTCGCGTGTCCGCTGCACCTTCGTCTGTTGCGCACTCCTCAGGCGACCACCGGGTGGCCCAGGCCGCCCACGACCTCCCGTCAGGAGCATCCGTGAGCACCACCGGAACCCCGGCACTCCTCACCGTCACCGGTCCCGACCGCCCGGGCGTCACCGCCCGTGTCAGCGCCGTTCTCGCCTCGCACGGCGCCGATCTCGTCGATGTCGAGCAGGTTGTCGTCAACGGCCACCTGTCCCTCGGTCTCATGACGCGGGTCGACCAGGACGCCGACGCGGTCGCCGTCGTGCGGGAACTCACCGAGCAGGTGAGCGAGATGGGGATGCACCTCGACGTGCAGTTCGACGACATCGCGCCGGCGACCCCGCCGTCCACCCATGCCGTCGTGATCCTCGGCAGCCCCGTCACGGCGTCCGCGTTCTCCGCGGTCGCCGGGGCCCTGGCCACTATCGGCGCCAACATCGACTCCATCCGGGGGATCGCCGACTACCCGGTGACCGGGCTCGAGCTCCACGTCTCCACCGCGGGCCGCGACGCGGCCGACGACTCGCACCTGCGCGAGACCCTCGCCCCGCTGTCGGACGCCCACAGCGTGGACATCTCCGTCGACAAGGCCGGTCTCGGTCGCCGCTCCAAGCGGCTGGTGGTCTTCGACGTCGACTCCACCCTCGTGCAGGGCGAGGTCATCGAGATGCTCGCCGCGCACGCGGGCAAGGAGGAGGAGGTCCGGGCCGTCACCGAGCGCGCCATGCGGGGCGAGCTCGACTTCGCGCAGTCGCTTCACGAGCGGGTCGCGACGCTGGCGGGTCTGCCGGCGTCGGTTCTCGACGAGGTGGCCTCGAGCATCGTCCTCACCCCGGGCGCCCGCACCACCATCCGCACGCTCAAGCGACTCGGGATTCGGTGTGGCGTGGTCTCCGGCGGCTTCATCCAGGTGATCTCCGGCCTGGTTGACGAGCTCGGTCTGGACTTCGCGCGCGCCAACACGCTCGAGATCGTCGACGGCGAGCTCACCGGCCGGGTCATCGGTGAGGTGGTCGACCGCGAGGCGAAGGCCGAGTACCTTCGTCAGTTCGCCGACGAGCTCGGGATCTCGCTGAGTCAGACCGTGGCGGTCGGCGACGGCGCCAACGACATCGACATGCTCACCGCCGCCGGCCTGGGCATCGCCTTCTGCGCGAAGCCGGCCCTGCGCGAGGTGGCGGATGCGTCGCTGTCGAAGCCGTTCCTCGACACCGTCCTGTTCATCCTGGGGATCACCCGGGACGAGATCGAGGCTGCGGACACGGCCGCCGGAACTTACCGTCGGGTCCCGCTGGCGTGACAGATGGGGCTGCGGCAGGCCCCGCGGGCGTGGGGGACGGCCCGATCTCGGAGGGCACCGGCGTGATCGGGGGCCCGGGCACCGGCAGGGACCTCGACTGGTGCCACGACCGGCTGGCGGCGGGACCGTCCGGGACGGAGGATCCCGAGGACCGGAAAACGGTGCGGTCGATGCCGATAGTCCTGCACCTGCCCAGAGGCGACCTGCCGTCGCGGACCCCGCTTCTCGAGGCCGCGGCATGTGCGGTCGCCCTGGTGTGTGTGGACGTGCGCGTCGCGCCCGGCGGGCCGTGGCACGAGCCGTACTCCGGCTGGCTGGATGCCCGGATGCGCAAGATCGCCCGGCGGGCCAGGGGAGCGCAGTGGCGGGCGGCGCAGGACGTGGACGGCGTGACCGTCGAGGTCGACGGCTGCGAGGCGCGGGCGTTCGTCCCGGGCCCGGTCGACGACATAGATCCGCGCCTTGGGCGTCTGCAGATCGGCGGTACCGACCTCGAGCGTGATCATCCTGACCCGCCCCCGGCCGGCGTGCCGTTGATCTGGATCGATGAAGGCTTGGACATGTCCGTCGGTAAGGCGGCGGCGCAGGTCGGTCACGGCGTCATGCTGCTGATGGCGGGGATGTCACGCAAGCGGCTGGGGGAATGGGTCGGCAGCGGTTGCCCCGTTGCGGTTCGTGAGGCCGGTTCCGCGCGCTGGCAGGAGCTGTCGGCCGCGGTGGTCCGATCAGAGCCCGGCGTGGCCGCGGTCGTCGACGCCGGCTACACCGAGGTCGCCCCGGGCTCACTGACGGTGATCGCCACCGACGTCCGGGCATGATCGCCGCGGCCCGCGTCGGCAGGCGCCTCCTCGGGCCGCCGGAGGCAGGCCAGGGGATCGATTCTGAGGTCATCGATCGGCGTGCCGCATTCCCGGCTGAGTGCACGGAGGAGCCCGGCTCGGTTCGCGAAACCTGCGCTCCGGGCCGCACTCTCACCGCTGGAGCCCCCGCGTAGGGCCCGGATCGCCACGTTGAGTCGAGTCCGTGTGCGCCACTGCTGGAACGTGAGCCCGGTTTCACCCAGGAACAGGCGCTGGATCTGACGCGGGCTGATCGAGAACCAGCCGCAGAGCTCGGCCAGGGTGGCGGAGGAGTCGGTCGCGACCTCGGCGATCTGACGTGCCGTGGGATGGGCGGGCGTGGGAACGGCGAATGCTTCGGTGAGAAGTGCCGAGACGATGTCGTCGAGACTGTCGGTGAACAGTGTCACCTGCTCGTGTGTGTAGGGCTGGGCCGCGAGCCTGGCCAGCATCAGGTCGGTGAGGGCGGGGACGACCCCCAGTCTCCGGACTCGTTCGACCGGAGTGTTGCGCGGGGACAGGAACGGCCCCAGTGCGATCGAATGCTCGTCCAGGTCGAGCGCGTGGGGGACCCCCGGGGCGAGGAGTACCGATGCCCGCGGTTCGAGAGTGACCACCGAGCCGTCCACGGTCAGGCGGCCGCGACCCATGACCATATGCACGATGTGCGGAACCTCGTGACTGTGCTCGGAATGACCGAAGAATCGCACCCGACTCTCGGGAACCGCCATCGCCAGTGCTCGTGTGAATCCCACAGGTGACCTCATTCTCTTCTGGTCCGTGACAAGTGTCACGTTGTCGCCTTCGGACCGTGACTGTGTCGCATCAGGCCTTCCGGGAGCACCCGCGACGATCTACCCTTCTCCGGGGGCTATTTGGTAAGCCTCACCTAATTTTGCACCGGAGGACAGATGTCACACAACACCCGTGCGCTCACGCGCCCGATCATGGCCGCGGCGATGACACTCGTGCTGGCCGCCACCGCGGCGTGTTCGGCCGGAGAAGGGGATCCGTCCGCCGGCGCAGCGAGCGAGCCGGGCGGAACGCGCACGGTCAGCACGCCGAAGGGGGACGTGGAGGTGCCGTCGGACCCGGAGCGCGTGGTCGTGCTCAACTACGCACTCGCCGGGTACCTGTACGAACTCGACATCCCGGTGGCCGCCACGATCCCGGAGGACGCGAGCCAGGCCAACGGGGAGTTCTCCGAACTCTGGGGAGACGCTCCGGAAGAGGACGGCACCGAGTTCCTCCCGTGGTCCGCTGACGGATTCGACCTCGAAGCCATTCTCGCCACCGATCCCGACCTCATCGTGGCCGGCGGATGGGGGTTCCCCAACTTCCAGGCGGACGCGGCCTATGAGGACCTGTCGGCGATCGCCCCGACGGTCATGGTGGACAAGTCCTTCGTCGACTGGCGTGAACAGGCCGAGTTCCTGGCCACGGACGTGTTCGACCGGCAGGACGAATTCGACGACATGGTCGCGACCTACGACGAGCGGGTCACCGAGGTGGCCGACGGGATCCTGGTTCCCCCGCAGCCGACGTCGTTCATCAGCGTGACCGCGGACGGGACCCCGTACCTGTTGTTCGAGGACACCGGCCTTTCCGTGACGTTCGGCGAGCTGGGATTCCGGACCGACGATCTCGTCGCCCGGCACAACCTCGAGCCCTACCAGCCGGGCGGCGACATGGCGGAGCTGTCCACCGAGCAACTCGGACAGATCGTCGACAGCGAGACGGTGTTCGTCATGGGGTTCAACGGGGAGACGACGTCGGTGGCCGAACTGGCCGACAACCCTGCCTGGCGCAACCTCCCCGCGTTCGTCGGGGACAACGCGTACGACCTCCCGTACTGGGCGGTGCGCCACGACTACAACGAGGCGCTCGCGATCCTCGACATCGTGCAGGCGGAGTTCCCTCGATGAGCCTGACCGATCTCGTCATCCATCCACTGGTGGTGCGGACTGCGCACGTGGTCTCGACGGAAGACGTTGACGGTCGCACTCGTCGTGTCCGCCTGGAAGGCGCCGAACTCGGCGCATTCGAGAGGGCGGGAACCAGCCACCCGGCGTTCGCCGCCCCCGGCTTCGACGATCACATCAAGCTGATCTTCGCCGCCGACGGAGACGTCGAGGCGGCGTTGCCCCGCCAACACGTCGACGGGATCGAGTGGACTCCCTCGGAGCACCGGTTGACCCGGGACTACACACCACACAGCGTGGATGGCCGGACCGGGGGCTTCACCGTGGATTTCGTCCTGCACGGGGACGGCCCGGCTGTGAGCTGGGCGCGTCAGGCGACGCCGGGGTCGACGGTGAGTTTCGTCGGACCGAAATCGTCCCAGGTGCTACCGGACGACGCCACGTCCATCGTCCTGATCGGCGACGAGACCGCGCTTCCCGCCGTCCGGCGGTTCCTGGACGAGCGGCCGCTGACGGTCCCGGCGCATGTGGTGGTGACCACCGGATGCGACGGGGCATCGACGGATCTCAAGATCCGGGGGACGGATTCGATCCGGGTCGAGCTGATGCCGGAGCCGAGCGGGGAGGCGATCGCCGCGCTGTTCGACACGGGGGACGAGGCGGAGGCGCTCGGGGACCGTCCGTTCGTCTGGGCCGCGGGTGAGGCACGGTCGCTGCTCCCACTCCGGCGTCGTCTGGCGGGCCGCGTCGAGAAGTCTCACCGCAGTATCACCGGTTACTGGCACATCGAACGCGCGGAGAAGGCGGGGGAGAGCGTTCCCGAACTGCCCGAGTCGCCGGTGGCGTGGTTCGCGGTCCGGGCCGCCCTTCACACGGGTCTGCTCGACGTACTGCGGGACCGTCCGATGTCGGTCCCGGACGCATCGTCGGCGCTCGGCGTCCAACACGGACTCGACTCGCTCGTGGGCACGCTCGCCGCCGCCGGTCTCCTGGACGGTCATGCCGACGGACGCTGGGCCCTCACGGATCTGGCCGTATCCCTCGTCGACGACGCGCACTCACGGGACGAGTTCACGGGGACCGAGGCCGACCAGGTCCTCGCACTACGTCATCTGGCGGATTCGCTCCGCAGTGGGACCCCCGCCTGGCAATTGGACACCGGGCTGCCGTTCGCGGAGTCCGCGCTCACCGACCCCGAGGTGGCGCATCACCTCGAGCACGAATCCGAGTCGCTGGTCTTCCTCCAGCACGGCCTCCGGCGCGTTCTGACCGGGCTCGCGAGCCCGGGGGTCGTCGCGGTGGGCCCGGGGGCGGGCCTGGTGGCCCGGCTCGCCCACGGCGCCGGGGACGGCAGCGTCCACGTGGAGGTCGATGGAGAGCGCGGCGATGTGGTGGTCTCGGCAATGCTCCTGAGTCACCTCGATGACCAGTCGGCCCTGCAGCATCTGCGGGACCTGTCCGACATGGCCGGACGCGCGATGGTCATCGACTCGAGTACCCCCGACGGGCTGTCGCAGACCGCTGCTGACCAGGGGCTGCTCCGCTTCGTCACCACAGGGTGCGACCCTCGGACGCAGGACCGGGTCGGAGAGCTGGCCCGGGCGGCCGGATGGACCGCGCGGCAACGGCACACCCTCGGGTGGGGAGTCGTCGCGGACGAGTTCATCCGAGACGACGACGGTGCGTCCCGGCAGTGACCCCGACTCCGCCGACGACTTCCCAGCGTCCGGCGAACCGGCCCGCTCGGTCGGACGGGCGCACCGGCCGGTGGGCCGAGGGGGCCACCCGGTCGTTTTCTCCGCAGGCCATCCACACAGATCCGCCACGGAGCGGGCACCGGACCGGACGGCGGATCATCGGCCTCGCGATCGGCGTCGTCCTCCTGGTGGCCGTCTGCGCCCTGAGCCTGTTCGTCGGGTCGGCGTCACTCGGGCCCGGCGAGGTGATGTCGGCGTTGACGGGTAAGGCCGACCCGATCATCCACTCGACCGTTGTGGAGATGCGACTGCCCAGGGCTCTCCTCGGGGTCCTGGTGGGCGCGGCGCTCGGCGTGGCGGGCGCACTCGCCCAGGCTCTGACCCGGAACCCCCTCGCGGACCCGGGGATTCTCGGCGTCAACGCCGGTGCGGGGCTCGCGGTGGCGGTGGCCGTGGCGTTCTTCGGGATCACCTCGATCAGTGGCTACGTGTGGTTCGCGTTCGCCGGTGCGCTGCTGTCGTTCGTGCTCGTCTATACGATCGCTCTGCGCGGGCCACACGGAGCGACGCCGGTGCGCCTCACCCTGATCGGGGTGGCCCTGACAGCCGTGTGCACCGGCATCACCCAGTCACTCGAACTGGTGCTTCCCCGTGTCTTCGACCAGATGCGGTTCTGGGGTGTCGGGAGTATCGCCGACCGGCCCGAGGGGACCGTCGCGTTCGTCGCCCCGTTCATCGTGGTGGGGCTCGTGGTGGCCATGCTGACCGGGCGCGCGGTCAACGCCATCGCGCTCGGCGACGACCGGGCCCGTGCACTGGGGGTGCCGATCGGCCTCGTACGGGGCATCTCGGCCCTGGCGATCACGGTGCTGTGTGGCGCCGCCACAGCGGCCGCCGGGCCGATCGCGTTCGTGGGACTGATGATCCCGCACGCGGTTCGGCTGGTCACCGGCCCGGACCATCGGTGGATCATGGCCTACTCGGTGGTGGCCGCCCCGATACTGCTCGTCGTCGCGGACATCATCGGACGCCTCGTGGCCTGGCCGGCAGAGTTGCGCGTGGGAATCGTCACCGCATTCCTGGGAGCCCCGGTGCTCATACTGCTCGTCCGCCGGGCGGAACGGGGAGGAATGTGACCGGCGAGCGGGCCGTCCGGCTGGGCCGATTCAGCCGTATCGTGACGCCCGGTGACATCCGGGTCGCGGGTCTTGTCGTCGTCGTCCTCGTGGCGCTGGTCCTGACCTCGCTCATGGTCGGGGAGCAGTTGATCCCCCTCGATCGTGTCGTGCGGGCGTTCGGCCCCGAGGCCACCAGAGTGGACTCTATGGTCGTGGTGCAGTGGCGGGCGCCCCGCGCGTTCGCCGCCGCGGTGTTCGGCGCCTGCCTCGGGATCAGCGGCGCCGTCTTCCAGTCGCTGACGCGCAATCCGTTGGGGAGTCCCGACATCATCGGCCTCAACACCGGCGCATTCACCGGGGTCCTGGTGGTCATCAGTCTGGGCGGGATGGGCTACGCCGCGGTCTCCGCGGGCGCCGTGGTCGGGGGAGTGGCCGCGGCCGGATTGGTGTATCTGTTCGCCTACTCCTCCGGGCTCCAGGGATTCCGCCTGATCATCGTGGGGATCGCCGTCAGCGCGTTCCTCGGGTCGATCAACTCAGGGCTGGTCGTCTCATCCGAACTCGACGTGGCGCTGCGGGCCGCGGTCTGGGGCGCGGGGTCCCTGAACGGCGTCCGATGGCCACAGCTGCTCGGAGCAGGCGCGCTGGCCCTGGCCCTCGTGGCGCTGGTCCCGTGGCTGGCCCGACGAATCGCCCAGCTCGAGTTGGGCGATGACGCCGCGAAGACGCGCGGGGCCCGGACAGAGCCGGTGAAGGCCGTCGCCGTCGTGGTGGGAGTAGCGCTGACCGCGCTGGTGACCGCGGTGACCGGGCCGATCGCGTTCATCTCGCTGGCCGCGCCGCAGATCGCGCGGCGGATCCGACGGCGGTCGGGTGGCTTCGACCCGGTCGGCGCAGCCCTCGTCGGAGCGGTGCTGCTCGCCGGGTCCGATCTGATCGCCCAGCACGCGATCCCCGCCGCCAGTGTGCCGGTCGGCGCGGTGACGGTCTGTCTGGGCGGGATCTATCTGGTGTACCTGCTGGTGCGGGAGAGTGACAGGAGTTGAGTGTGGAATCGGCACTGGAGGCGCGCGGGGTATCCGTGGCGTACCGGCGGGGCGAAAACGTGCTGTCCGAGGTCTCGGCGAGCGTGCCGGCCGGCGAGTTCACCGCGATCATCGGACCCAACGGATGCGGAAAGTCCACCCTGGTCAGGGTGTTCACGAGACTTCTCACCCCGTCGTCAGGTCAGGTTTTCCTCGGCGGTGAGGACCTCGCCCGCGTGCGTACGGCCGACGTCGCGCGCCGTTTGAGCCTGCTCCCCCAGGACTCGCCGATCCCGGACGGGATCCGGGTGGCCGAGCTGGTGCGGCGAGGTCGCTATCCGCACCAGACCCTGTTCGCCCAGTGGAGCGCCCGCGACGAGGAAGCGGTCACCACCGCCATGGAGCTGACCCACGTGGACGAACTGGCGGACCGACTCGTCGGCACCCTGTCGGGCGGGCAGCGCCAGCGCGTGTGGATCGCGCTGGCACTGGCACAGGATGCGCCCTGCCTGTTGTTGGACGAGCCGACGACCTTCCTGGACATCGCGCATCAGGTGGAGACGCTGCGCCTGCTCGACGATCTTCGCGCGCGGGGCCGGACGATCGTGGCGGTGTTGCACGAGCTGGGGAACGCCGCCAGGTTCGCGACGCATCTGATCGTGATGAAGGACGGGCGGGTGGTGGCGACCGGGCCTCCGGCCGAGCTCCTGACCGAGGAACTGGTGGGAGAGGTGTTCGGCCTGCGGTGCCGGGTGATTCCCGATCCGGACACCAGGGTGCCGGTCATCCTGCCGCGGTGAGACCGGGCCCTGCGCGGCGCTGATGCCCGGTCGGCGCCGCCTCCGACGGCTCAGGAGTCGCGAAGTCGCTCCAGGGCGCCGAGCACCACGTCGCGGTTGGTGGTCTGCCAGAACGGGGGCAGTGAGGCGCGGAGGTAGCCACCGTAGCGGGCGGTGACCAGCCTGGAGTCGAGTACGGCCACGACGCCCCGGTCCTCGGTACGACGGAGGAGGCGCCCGACGCCCTGCGCGAGCAGGAGGGCGGCGTGGTTACCGGCGACGGCGAGGAAGCCATTGCCACCGCGGGCCGCCACCGAGCGCTGCCGCGCCGACAGCAGCGGGTCGTCCGGGCGGGGGAACGGGATCCGGTCGATGACGACGAGCGACAGTGTCTTGCCGGGGACGTCGACCCCCTGCCAGAGCGAGAGCGTCCCGACCAGCGTGGTCTCCTCGTCCTCCGCGAACTGAGCGACGAGATTGGCCGTCGAGTCCTCGCCCTGGCACAGGACCGGGGTGTCCAACCGTTCGCGCAGGAGCTCGGCGGCGGCCTTGGCCGCCCGCATCGACGAGAACAGTCCCAGTGTGCGCCCACCGGCGGCGGCGACGAGATCCACGAGTTCGTCCTCCGCGTCGGACGAGGTCCCGTCGCGGCCGGGGGCGGGCAGGTGCGCGGCCACGTAGAGGATGCCGTTGCGGCGGTAGTCGAACGGCGATCCGGCGTCCATGCCCGACCAGCGCAGTGCGGCGGCGTCCTCGTCGGACGGCGGCTCGAGGGAGACGGCCGTCGCCGGGTCCGGGCGCGCGGCGGAGGCGGGCGGCAGACCCCAGCTGGCGGCCAGCCCGTCGAACTTCCCACCCGTCGTGAGGGTGGCGGAGGTGAGGATCACCGTGGACTCGGCGAACAGGCGGGTACGCAGGAGTCCCGCCACGGTCAGCGGCGCGACCCGCAGGATGCGTCCGCGTCGGTCCTCCTGGCTCATCCAGACGATCTCCAGGCGTTCGGCCACGGGCTTGTCGTAGGACCCGAGCATGCGGTCGGCGGCCTCGGCGATCTCGTCGAGTGCCGCCAACGTCTTCTGTCGGTCCGAGGCCCCCTGCGGGTCGCCGGCCGCCTCCCCGGGCTTGGGGCCGGGCACCGCGCTGCGGCAGTTCTCCGCGGTGTGGCGGACGGCGGCCAGCGCCAGGTCCGCCCCCTCGGGAAGGATGTCCCAGCGCCCCTCGGGGCAGATCTCGAGTAGCCCGGCCAGGCCCTCGCCGGCGGCGACCATACGGTCCGCGGTCTGCTGGTCGACGAGCTTGGCGGCCCGGCGTGCGGCCTGGATGACGGCGGCGCCGGTGAGTTCCGCGGTGGAGACACCGGTGACCCGATCCGACAGTTCGTGGGCCTCGTCGATCACCACGGCGTCATGCTCCGGGAGCACCGACACGTCGGTCATGGCGTCGATCGCCAACAGCGCGTGGTTGGTCACCACCACGTCCGCGCGTCCGGCCTCCTGCCGGGCCTGCTCGGCGAAGCACTCGGAGAACTCGGGGCACAGCTGCCCCAGGCATTCGCGGCTCGTCACCGAGACCTGGCGCCACGCCGCGTCCGATACGCCGCGGGGCAGATCGTCCCGGTCGCCGGTGTCGGTCTCCTGCGCCCAGTCGTGCAGCCGCGCGATCTCCCGCCCGAGCCACGAGGACGGGCCGGTGTCGCGGGGCGAGGCCTGCCGCGGGGTGCGTGCGGCCGTGGACTCGCCGCCGAGAGGGAGATCGAACAGCTCCTCCGTCTCGATCTCCTCCGGGTCGGCCTCGTCGACCGGCCCGGTGCTCACGCGGTGGAGGCACAGGTAGTTGCCGCGGCCCTTGAGGATCGCGTGGGAGGGCGCCACGCCGAGCGACGGACGTAGTGCGGCGGCCAGGCGCGGTAGGTCCCGGTCCACGAGCTGGTTCTGCAGGGCGATCGTGGCGGTGGAGACGACGACGGTGCCGCCCGTCTCCACGGAGTGCCGCAGCGAGGGTACGAGATACGCCAGCGACTTACCCGTGCCGGTGCCGGCCTGCACGGCGAGATGCTCGCCGGTCGACAACGCGTTTCCCACCGCCTCGGCCATCATCAGCTGGCCGTCGCGTCGACTTCCGCCGAGACCCTCGACAGCGGTGTCGAGGAGCTCGGAGACGGAGGGAAGCGAGTCGGTCACGCGGTAACCCTAGCCGCCCGATCCGACACGAGGTCAGCGGCCGGTGGGCGCGGACGCGGTCGTCGTCGGTCCTGCCCTCGGGGGACGGGCGACCAGCGTTCTACGAGGGGGTGCCGTGCGGCGCGACGGTACGAACGGGGATGGCCGGATCCCCGGCACTGAGCGCGAGTCCCTCCCACGGCAGGCTCACCATCACGGCCGCGTGGTGGTCGCGGGACTGCTCGAGTGAGGGCAGATCCGGCACGGGCTCGCCGTCGCGGAGCATGGGGATCATCAGCTCGCGCTGCTCGAGACCGGGCTCGTCGGGCGCACTGCCGGACGCCGGGAAAAGCACTTCCTCGACCGCGGTACCCGAGGCCCGGTGGTACCGGACCGCGCGCTTGGCACCGGGCAGCGTCTCCTTGTGGGTGGAGCGTTTGGCCACCGGGATGCCGTCGACCTCCACCAGCTTGTAGACCATGCCCGCCGTCGAGGCGCCGGAGCCGGTCACCAGGCGCGTGCCGACGCCGTAGACGTCGACGGGCTCGGCGCGGAGCGCGGCGATCGCGTACTCGTCCAGGTCCCCGGAGACGACGATCTTCGTGCGCTGCGCCCCGAGGGCGTCCAGCTGGTCCCGCACCTGCCTGGCGAGCACGCCGAGGTCGCCGGAGTCGATCCGCACGCCCCCGAGTTCGGGGCCTGCCACCTCGACCGCGGTGGCCACGCCGGAAGTGATGTCGTAGGTGTCGACCAGCAGCGTCGTCCCCACCCCGAGGGTGGCGACCTGCGAGCGGAAGGCGGCCGCCTCGTCGGGGCCGTCGGGCCCGGTGTGGAGCAGCGTGAACGCGTGCGCCGAGGTGCCGGCGGAGGGGACACCGTGGCGCCGGGTGGCTTCGACATTGGAGGTGGAGTGGAAACCGGCGAGGTAGGAGGCGCGGGCCGCGGCCACGGCCGCCTCCTCGTGGGTGCGGCGTGAGCCCATCTCGATGATGCGGCGGCCGCGTGCGGCGGAACTCATCCGGGCGGCCGCGGCCGTGATCGCGCTGTCGTGGTTGAACACGGACAACACCAGGGTCTCGAGCACCACACACTCGGCGAAGCCGCCGCGGACACTGAGCACGGGGGAGCCGGGAAAGTAGAGCTCGCCTTCCCGGTAGCCGTCGATGTCGCCGCTGAACCGGAAGTCCCGGAGCCATCGGATGGTCCGCTCGTCGAGGGAGTCCGCGACCACCGCGACCTCCTCCTCGGTGAACCGGAAGTCGGCGAGCCGGTCGAGCAGACGGCCGGTGCCGCCGACGACGCCGTACCGGCGGCCCGCGGGCAGGCGGCGGGCGAACACCTCGAAGACGCAGGGCCGGTCGGCTGTGCCGTCGGCCAGTGCCGCGCTGATCATGGTGAGCTCGTACTTGTCCGTCAGCAGCGCGGTGGAGGGCCGCCCCGACCGGGGTTCGGAGGCGGGCGATGTCGTCGAGGTCACGCGGCCGACTCTACGTCGTGGCCGCGGGGGCGGGAATCCGTATCCTGGGATGCATGCACCCAGTGACGACACCGCTCGCGGCCGTCCGGAGCACCGTCCCGCACATGGCGATGCCTTCGGCGGTGCCCGTGGAGTCCACGGATACGGAGCTCGACGGCGGGATCGACAATCCCTGGCTCACCGTGGTCTGGGACGATCCGGTCAACCTCATGAGCTACGTGACGTTCGTCTTCCAGCGGGTGTTCGGTTACACCCGCGAGCACGCGCACGACCTGATGCTCAAGGTGCACAACGACGGCCGGGCGGTCGTGTCCTCCGGGGGTCGGGACAAGGTGGAGAACGACGTGCGGAAACTGCAAGAGGCCGGGCTGTGGGCCACCATGCAGCGGGAGGCGTGAGTCCGTGAAGGCCTGGCAGCGAAAGTCCTCCCTGGGCGGCCCCCGTATCAAGTCGGTGATGGAGAGCCACGAGGTGCAGATCCTGCACGCGCTGGTCTCCAACGTCGTGGACATGCTCGAGCAGCGCCGCGACTCGGCGCCGCGGGACGAGCTGGCCGAGCTCACGGGTATGCGCAGTGGGCATTCCGCACTGCCGGACCAGGCGCCGCTCGCGAGACTGCTGCCGGACTTCCACCGACCCGAGAAAGCGGACGGGCCGCAGGGACCGTCCGGGTCGGGGTCGGACGCCGGGGCCGTGGCGCGCGCCCACAACTCGGGCATGCGGATGATCCACGAGCCGGAGATCATCGACGCCAAGCTCGCGTCGGCGGCGGTGCTTCTGCGCTCGCTGCCGGCCCGCGGCGGAACCGTCTCGCTGACCATGGACCAGGCGCAGGCCTGGATGGGCTGTCTCAACGACGTTCGCCTGGGGTTGGGCGCGGTGCTGCTCGAGGCCGGCGACGCGGATGGCACCCCCGCGACCGATATCCCGGAGTTCGTGCCGGAGGACGATCCGCGCTCGGCGCAGCTGGACGTCTACCACTGGCTGACGTTCATGCAGGACTCCCTGTGCACCGCCCTGACCGGGGAATGAGGAGAACACCGTGTACCACGACCCCCGAGCCCCGATGACGCCCGGCGTCGGCGACCCGGCGCCCGCCAGGCAGGGCCCCCGGCGCGGGCCGGCGCTCATCCTGTTGTTCTGTTTCGTCGCCCTGATGTGGGTGGTCGAGGCGGCCGACCAGGTCCTCATCGCGGTAACCGGCAACCGGCAGGTCCTGGACGCCCACGGCGTGGAACCCCTGTCGACCGACGGCCTCCTGGGGATCCTCTTCCAGCCCCTGTTGCACGGTGACTGGGCGCACCTGATCGGCAACTCGGTAGCCCTCCTGATCCTCGGCTCGATCATCGCGATGTCCGGCGTCCGTCCGCTCATCAGCGTCACGCTCATCTCCTGGGTCGCCTCGGGCGTGGTGTCCTGGCTGCTCGGTGGCGTCGGCACCGTCCACATCGGCGCGTCCGGAATCGTGTTCGGCTACGTGGCGTACGTGATCCTCCGCGGCTTCTTCACCCGCAGGTTCCTGCACCTGGTGATCGGGGTGGTCATCGGGATCTTCTACGGCGTCGAGACCCTCGCCGGTCTGTCACCGATGCTCGAAGGCGTGTCGTGGCAGGGCCACCTCGGCGGCGCGATCGGCGGCCTGGTGTCGGCGTACGGGCTCAAGCGGGACCGCGGGTCGAAGCACCTCCCCGCCGGGCAGCGCGGGTGACGGGCCGGAGACTGGGCGCCTCGGTGACCTCCCGCGGCCGCGGCACGCCGGGCACGCCGCCGGACCGGAATGCGCCGATCGGGGTCTTCGACTCGGGGGCGGGCGGATTGACCGTGGCGCGCGCGATCATGGACCAGCTGCCCGACGAGTCGGTGGTCTACGTCGGCGACACCGCTCACGGGCCGTACGGGCCGTTGCCGATCGCGGAGGTCCGCGCGCACGCGCTGGCGATCGCCGACCAACTCGTCGAGCGGGGCGTCAAGGCGTTGGTGATCGCCTGCAACACGGCGTCGGCGGCCATGCTGCGTGATGCCCGCGAGCGCTACCCGGTGCCCGTGGTGGAGGTCATCCAGCCGGCGGCCCGCCGCGCGGTGGCCACCACGCGGTCGGGGAAGATCGGCGTGATCGCCACGCGGGCCACGGTCGCCTCCCGGGCCTACGACGACGCTGTCGCCGCCGCGGCCGGCATCGAACTCACGTCGGTGGCGTGCCCCAAGTTCGTGGAGTTCGTGGAGCGCGGCGTCACCAGCGGCCGCCAGGTTCTCGGCCTGGCCGAGGCCTACCTCGCCCCGATCCGCGACTCGGACGTCGACACCCTGGTGCTGGGCTGCACCCATTACCCGCTGCTGTCGGGCGTGGTTCAGCTGGCGGTGGGGGACAACGTCACTCTGGTCTCGAGCGCGGAGGAGACGGCCAAGGACGTGCTCCGGGTGCTCACCGCCGAGGACCTGTTACGACCGCACGATCAGGAGCATCCGGCGACGCGGGAGTTCCTCGTCACCGGCGATCCGGATGCCTTCCGCAGAGTGGCGTCGCGCTTCATCGGTCCCGGGCTGGTGGCGGTCGGGCGGACGGCGGTGGGTTGAGCCGTGTGGGACACGCGTCGCGGGTAGGGGCGCAGTCGGCACGACACGCGGCCCGGCGTGGCACGATGGTGCCCATGTTTCTGACAGTCCTCGGGTGCTCGGGAAGTATCGGCGGACCCACCTCGCCGGCGTCCGGGTACCTCGTGGAGGTCGAGGGCGTGGCCCCCGTGGTGATCGACATGGGGCCGGGGGTGTTGGGCGCGCTGCAGCGCCACGCCGTCCCCGAGGACGCCGCGATCCTTCTGTCGCATCTCCACGCCGATCACTGCCTGGACGTGCCGAGCCTGTTGGTGCTGCGCCGGTACGGGCCGCACTCGGCCACGGCCGGCAGGGTGCCGCTGGTCGGGCCGTCGGGGACGGCCTATCGGATCGGCGTGGCATCGGCGGAGGAACCCGGTGCGGTCGACGACCTGTCGGACACGTTCGAGGTGTCGACGTGGGATGTCACGCCCGAGCTGGAGTTCAAGGACGACGACGGCGAGGTGGCCCTCTCCGTGCGGGCCGGTCGGGTGGATCATCCGCCGGAGTCGTACGGACTACGCCTGACCTCGGCCGACGGTCGCGTGCTGGTCTACAGCGGTGACACGGCTTATGGCGAGTCGGTGGTCGAGCTCGCGGCCGGCGCCGATGTCCTGCTCTGCGAGGCGTCCTGGACGCACGAGGAGGGGCACCCGCCGGGCATCCATATGTCGGGAATCGAGGCGGGACGGGTCGCGGCGCGCGCCGGGGTCGGTCGGCTCCTGCTGACCCACATCCCACCGTGGACGGATCCCGAAGCCGTGCGTGCCGAGGCCGCGACCGAGTACACCGGCGAGATCCTGCTCGCCGAGCCGGACCTTCGTCTGGAGATCTGAGAACCGGCGCAGGGGCCGTCGCCACGCGGTGTCGGGCGTCCGCCGCTAGGATCGGCGCTCGTGACCTCTTCGAACATCAGCAGAGCAGACGGGCGCGCGGACGGCGATCTGCGCGACGTGACCATCACGCGGGGCTTCACCTCGCATCCGGCGGGTTCGGTTCTCGTCACCTTCGGGCAGACCCGGGTGATGTGCACGGCCAGCGTCACCGAGGGGGTGCCGAGGTGGCGCAAGGGCTCGGGACTGGGCTGGCTCACCGCCGAGTACGCGATGCTGCCCGCGGCCACGCACGAACGTTCGGGCCGTGAGTCGGTGCGCGGCAAGGTCGGCGGCCGCACCCACGAGATCAGCCGCCTGGTGGGCCGGTCGTTGCGTGCCTGCATCGACCTGTCGGCGCTGGGGGAGAACACCATCGCGCTGGACTGTGACGTGCTCCAGGCCGATGGCGGCACCCGCACCGCGGCCATCACCGGCGCGTACGTCGCCCTGGCGGATGCGGTGACCTGGCTGCAGTCCAAGGGCGCGGTCACCGGCAATCCGCTCACCGGGGCGATCGCCGCGGTCAGCGTCGGCGTGGTCGACGGTCGCGTCCTGTGCGACCTCCCGTACGAGGAGGACTCGCGGGCCGGGGTGGACATGAACGTGGTCTGTACGGACGCGGGCGCGCTCGTCGAGGTGCAGGGCACGGCCGAGGGGGCAGCGTTCGGTCGCGACACGCTGAACGAGATGCTCGACTCGGCCCAGGCCGGTTGCGAGAAGCTGTTCGAGTTGCAGCGTCAGGCGCTGGCCGCGCCGTACCCGGGCGAGCTGCCCACGCCTCCCGGCGTGCCGGCGCGGCGGAAGTAGACGGTGACCGTGCGCCTGCTGGTCGCCAGCCGGAACGCCAAGAAGCTCGCCGAGCTGCGGCGGGTGCTGGACGCGGAGGGGATCGTCGGCATCGAGCCGGTGGGCCTGGACGAGGTCCCCGAGTTCGCGGAAGAACCCGAGGACGGCGCGACCTTCGGCGAGAACGCCCTCATCAAGGCGCGGTCGGGCGCGCGGGCCACGGGCCTGGCGTGTCTGGCCGACGACTCCGGTCTGGCCGTGGACGCGCTCAACGGTATGCCGGGCGTGCTCTCGGCGCGCTGGGCAGGCAGCCACGGCGACGATGCCGCGAACAACGCCCTGCTGCTGGGCCAGCTGACCGACGTGCCCGATGAGCGACGGGGAGCGGCGTTCGTCTCCGCCTGCGCGCTGGTCTGGCCGGGCGGGGTCCCCGGGTCGGGTTTCACATCCGGGCCGGACGGCGCCGAGATCGTGACGGAGGGGCGCTGGCAGGGTTCGGTCCTGCGCGCGCCGCGCGGGGAGGGCGGGTTCGGCTACGACCCGCTGTTCCAGCCCGAGGGATCGGACCGCGCCGCCGCCGAACTCACGCCGGCCGAGAAGGATGCGGCCTCGCATCGCGGCCGCGCGCTGCGTGCCCTGGCACCGGCACTGCGAGTGCTCGCCGAACAAGCCTGACCCGGCCGTTGCCCGGGCCTCAACCCGGCGATCGCCCGTCCCCAGCCTCCACGCGGCACTCACTCACACGTCCTCAGTCCCGCCTCCGCCAGCCCGTCCGCCGAGTGGTCGCACCGCCTCACAAAACGCCAAGACCAGGCCCGGCGCAGACGGGATTCTCGACCACTCGCCGCGACCCCGCGGCACGCGAGGCGCGTCCGCCTAACTGAAGGCGCGTAGCAGTTGCCCGGCGAGTTCCTGGCGGGTGAAGTAGAACTGCCGCTTGGTTACCTGGATGAATCGCCACCCCAGCGCTTCGAGACGATTCCGGCGTTCGACGTCCCTGGCATGTTGTCGAGGCTCGTTGTGGTAGTCGCCGTCGTATTCCACCGCGATCATGCGTTCCGGGTCCGCGAAGTCCAGGCGATACGGAGTCGCCCGAACTTTGAACTGCGAGATGAGGTGGGTGATTCCCAGATCAACGAGGAACAATCTCAGTCGCGTCTCCATGGCGGACTGCGACTTCGGGTCGACCAACGTGCACCGGTCGAGTGCGATGCGCCGCCCCCTGAGTCCCGGGTACTGGTCGAGGAGCGAGGGCATCGCGAGCCGGGCATCGATCCCCGGACCCATGCGCCAGGCACCGTCGAGCGCGACTACTGCCTCGTCGCGGTCAAGGTTCCGGGCTAGATCGAACAGCGCCCATTCGGGAGAGGCGACCAGCAGAGGATTGCGATCTGCATCGAGAACGGTCTCGACCCGGTCGATCGGCACGTCGTAGCGGCGAGCGGTGATCCCCGGTCGTCGCACGCGCCGGAGACCGACGGCCAACTCGACGGGGTACTCGCGTGGTAGCCACGGGTGGCCGTGGATCGCGACCGCCAGCCACCCGGTCGCCACCGCGCAGGGGACCGCGACAGTCGCCGCGGCGAGGCGGGAGACCGGGGTCTGGCGCGTTTCTCGTGGCTCCCATACTCCGTGATGGGTACGTCGGTAGCGGTCGGTGGCGCGATGGGCGCCGAATTCGGAGAGCAGATGGCCGTAGCGTCGCGGCCCGCCGGGAGATGTGGTCACGCGTCGACCATCGCGCATCGTCCGATGAGGTCAGCAGATCTGTCCTGGCGAAACTTCTCGGTCTGTGGACACCGAGAGGGCCTGTGGAATGCGGGCGGCGACGCCGTCGACTACCCGGCCGGCCCGGGCATACGTCGACGACACGGTTCCGCCGAGTGGTCCCACCGCCTCACAAATCCCCAAGACGCGGCCCCGCGTCGCCGTGATTACCGACCACTCGGCGGGATTTGCGACCACTCGACGGGGAGGCGGCAGCAGAACCGAGGAGACGACCACTGGTCGGGGAGGCGGCTGCAGAGCCGGCGAGGCGACTACACGACGGGATTTGCGACCACTCGGCGGGAAGATCACAGCAGAGCCGGGGGAGGCGCGCGCGGGTGGCGCTACTCGGCGTGAGCGCTCGGGGCGAGAGCCTCAGACGGCGAACTCCTCGCGGACGTCCTTGGTGCGCTTGTGCTCGAACCAGAACGACAGGAACGGGATCGTGCCCGCCAGCGCCGTGGCCAGGGTCCGCGAGGCCTTCCACCGGGCCTTGATCGCCAGGTCGAGGGTCATGAACAGGTACAGGATGTAGAACACGCCGTGCGCCTGGCCGATGTAGGTGAACCAGTCCGGGGCGTCGCTCGAGCTCGCCAGGATCAGGTACTTGTAGATCATCTCGGCCGTGAGCACGAGCAGCCACACACCGGTGATCCAGGCCAGGATGCGGTAGCGCTTGAGTGCGCCGGAGATCTTGCCGTTCGGGTCCGGCTTGCGATTGTCGGTGGTCGCGGCAGTAGTGGCGGTCATGAAGCGGGCTTCTCCTGTGAACGATCGACGACGCCGTCCTGACGGGCCAGCTCGGCGAGATACGAGTTGTACGCGGCCAGGCCCTCGTCGCGGGGACCGCTGTCCACCACGGGTCGGCGCGTCGGCAGCAGGTCGGACGGGATCTCCGTCATGACCGGGCCCCGACGGCCACCGCGCCCGCCCGATCCGGCACGAGAACCGGCTACGGGTGTGCGGGGGCCGGCGGCGGGGTTGTCGTCGTCGTCCTCATCGAAGGGGAACGCGCCGATGCCGGCGCCCGCGGCGTCGTACCCGCCAGCGGCCCGGTCCTGCTCGTCGGCCTCGAGACGCACGTACTTGTAGTAGGCGTAGACCAGGAACCCGGCCAGAAACGGCCACATAAACGTGTAGCCGAGGTTCTGGACGGTCCCGGTGGCCTCCTGGTAACGGGCCAGCTGCCAGAACCCCATCCCCAGGCAGAAGATCGCACCCAGGACGACGAACGCGATCCACGACGGGCGGTGCCGGATTTTCGGCGGGGCCGAATCTCCGGAAGCGGAATCGCCTCCGGCCGCGCGGGGAGTCGGGTTGACGGACACGACTCCACGGTACCGCCGACCGCAGGCTAAACTCACCTCGCGGTACCCCCGGGTATCACGCGCCCGTGGCGGAATTGGCAGACGCGCTGGATTTAGGTTCCAGTATCTACGGATGTGGGAGTTCAAGTCTCCCCGGGCGCACCACACTGCGCCCCTGGGTCTAGGTCACCCAGGGCGCGAACGGCGCGACCGGGAAGCACTCGACCGGCGCCGTCTCACCGGGTTCCAGAGCGTTGAGGGAGTACCGCAGCGCGCGCTCGCTGTAGAGTGTCGAGACGTGCTCCGAGTGGTCGGCCTCGCATTCGTCCTGGAGGAGGATGTTGGTGACGCCCGGCCCGGCGTAGTACTGCCGGACGAACGGGGTCACGACCTCGTCGTATTCACTGATCACGGAGTACATCTCGACGCCCGGCACCCCGGCGGCCCCCTCCGGGTAGACCTGCCGTGCGATCTCCGAGTCGTACACCTGCTGGGTCAGACCGGGCGTGGTGTCCTCGATGCTGCCGTACACGTGCGGCCCGATCACCGGGATCAGAGAGCGCAGCCACACGAGCGTGCTGAGCGTGGTGCCCGTCGACGGCGAGATGCCGACCTTGGTGTGGACCTTCTCCGCCCCGCCGAGCTGTGTCAGGTAGTAGTCGGGCAGGAGGCCGCCGCCCTGGGAATGGCCCACGAGGTCGACCTCGTGGGCGCCCGTCGCGGCCAGCACGCGGTCGACCATGTCTGCGAGTGTGTGTGCGGCCTCCGGGATGTCGCCGACCGCCTGCGCGGGGAATCGCGGATCCGGGGTGACGTTGCCGTGGTTGAACGTGAACACGCAGTACCCGGCGTTGCTCAGCAGGGGAGCACCGGCCTGCCACGCCAGGGCCTGGGTGGTGAAGGTGGGGTTGACCAGGATCACGGGGCGCGGCCGCTCCGGGGTGGGGGTGCAGTCCCAGTTGTTCGCGCCTGGCGGCGGTGTGAGCGGGTCGAGCGCCGCGAGGACGCCGGCCTGGATCGAGAACGGCACCGGTAGCGGGCCCTCGGTCGGGTCGGCAGCGGCCGGAGATGCGATGGCGACGCCCATGAGGACGGCCGAGACGGTGGCGATCGCCGCCTCCATCCGACGACGACGTCGTCCGTTCGCCGGACCCGTGCCCTCCCCGGGGGTGCGCTCTGTGGTCGTGTCGTCGGGGGCGGTCGTCGAGCTCATCGTCGGCCCTCCTCACTGCACCAGAGGTGCTACTCGTGGCACGTTCAGCGAACGGTGGTATGAGGTGGATCATATTCTCGCGCCGGGGAGTGACGGACGAATCGCCCCGACTGCCGTCCGGCCACGGTCAGCGGACCCGGGCGGAGACGGCTCCGCGAGACGACGCGACCCCGGCACCCCTGGCGGCGGGGTGTCGGGGCCGGGTCCGCTGTGGTCGTGGGTCGCGTCAGGCGTCGCGCGAGGTCACCGCGCGGGGCTCGTCGATCACGTCCGGGTGCGTGACGAAGTGCCAGATACTGAGCGCGAGACCTCCCCAGATCACGAGCAGGAACAGCACCATCATGATGATCGCCGTGGTGTCCATGGCTCAATCCTCCTTCGGGCGGTCGGTCGGGGGCGTGACGCGGGTGGCGCCGCCGTTGGCGGTGCCCGCTGAGGTGTCGGCCGAAGCGGCGACACCCGGGTCGAGTTCGTCCTGGTAGCTGAAGTCGCTGGGGTCGTCGTCGGTCGCCGGCGGGCCGTCGAGATGACGTGCCCCGCGCCAGGGCAGCAGCGACAGGACGACCGACAGCACGAGGATCGCGGCGATCATGCCCCAACCCCAGACCCCCAGAACGGCGGCGTCGTACCCCTCGTACGGCTCGGAGATGAGGCTCCGGATCTCGCCGAAGAGCGCGTAGGCCAGGACGATCGGGGTGATGACCGCCATGCAGATGATCCAGATCGGGCCGACCTTGAACGAGGACACCGAGTTCAGGTGGTCGCGCAGCGTCGGACCCAGGCGCAGGGCGAACATCACCACGATCAGGGCGATCAGCGCGATGCCGACGATCCCGATGCTGTTGGCGAACTTGTCCATGATGTCGAGGTTCTGCAGGCCGGTCTCGGTGGGCATGAGCAGGACCGAGATGACGGCCATGGGGACGCCCACGGCGAGGACGGCGGTGGTGCGTGAGACGCCCACCTTGTCCTGGAACGACGAGATCACCACTTCGACGATCGAGATCATCGAGGTCAGTCCGGCCAGAATGAGGCAGATGAAGAAGACGACGCCCCAGATCGGGCCGCCCGGCATCTGGGAGACGAGTGCGGGGAAGGCGATGAATGCCAGCCCCGGCCCGCCGCTGACGTCGTCCCAGCCGGCCCCAGCGGCAGACGAGACCAGGAAGCCGAGGGTGGCGAACACGCCGATGCCGGCCAGGACCTCGAACGCCGAGTTGGAGAAGCCCACCACGAGGCCGGAGCTGGTGAGGTTGGACTTGCGCTTGACGTACGAGGAGTAGGTGATCATGATGCCGAAGCCGACCGAGAGCGAGAAGAAGATCTGGCCGTACGCGGCGATCCACACCCCCGGGTCGGACAGCACTCCCCAGTTGGGCGTGAAGAAGGTGTTGAGGCCGTCCAGGGCGCCCTCGAGGAACAGCGAGCGGATCACCAGGGCGACGAACAGGACCACCAGAAGCGGGATGAAGAACAACGCGGTCCGGCCGATGCCCTTCTGGACGCCGGCGATGAGGATTCCCAGTGTGACGACCCAGACCACGACCAGCACGATCGTGATCAGCGGGACGAAGTCCAGGCCGAATCCGGATCCCGCCTGCAGGAACTCCTCGGCGAAGAACGAGGATGTCTCTTCGTAGGTTTCACCCCAGCGCATGTCGACGGAGAACCAGGCGTAGCAGGCCGCCCACGCGAGGATCACGCCGTAGTAGATGGCGATCACGAGAGCGACGAGGACCTGGATCCAGCCGACTGGCTCGGCGAACCTGTTCATTCGACGGAAACTCAACGGCGCGGAGCCGCGGAAGCGGTGTCCGATCGCGTAGTCGAAGAACAGTAGCGGGATGCCCGCGGACAGCAGGGCGACCAGATACGGGATGAGAAAGGCGCCGCCCCCGTTGTCGTACGCGACAAAGGGAAATCGCCAGATGTTGCCCAGGCCGACGGCCGAGCCGATCGCGGCGAACACGAACACGGAGCGCCCGGAGAACGCCTCCCGTTTTCTCGTACCGCCTGTGGTGGCGGGTGTGGACATGAGTTCCTCCTCGGCGGGGGTGGCGGCATTTCGGTGCCGTAGATCCCCTACTTCTAGTCCGGTAGTTGCTGATTGGTGACCATTTCGACGCAAGTCGGGTATCGAGGCCACGTGACTGGTGGGATTAGAGTAGGCCCATGAGGCCTCCTCGTGGTGGACAGACGGCAAGACGCGCGGTTCTCGCCGCGGCGTTCGTCGTGACCACGGCCGGCGCTGCGGCTGTCGCCGCACCGGGCCCGGCTCTTCCCGGAGTGCCGATCGAGGTCTCCGCGCAGTCGGGGATCGACGTTGTCCCGCCGCCGGCGGAAGTGGTCCGGGAGACCGGTTCGTGGTTCGCGCACGGCTCGACTCTCGAGCTTCTGCCTGACGGCTCGGGCATGTTCGCGAGGTGGGTCGGCGCGTTCGACGGTGACCGGATCTCCCTGCGTCTCATCCCGGCGCCGGGAGAGGCGACCGTCGCGGAGATCGTCGGGATCGAGACCGTCGGGGAGGGCGCGCTCGCGCCCGGTGTCCGTCCGGGGATCGGCGGGCTCGTCACGATCTCGTTCGGAGAGGGCGTCCGAACCGCGCACGTCGAATGGTCGTCCGGCCCCGAGCGTCATTCGGCCGATCTCTGCCCCGCGGAGGGGCTCGACGCGGCGACGATGGAAGCACTGCGCTGCGGCGCCTGACGTCGATTCAACGTGACGCGTCGCCCTTGGCAACACGCCGTGAGGGTGGGGTGCACGCCTGAGCGAGACGTAACGATTCGGTAACGGCGGTGAGCGGAAACCTGAGGGAGCCCTCACCTGTGAATATGAGGCAAGCGTCACGTCCCACTGTGGTGAGCGTCACCGCTCCGAGGGGGGTTCGGACCCGTCAAATGGTCGGGTGGAGGCTGTCAATCTGAGGGGCGCCTCAACTTTCTGTGGCAATCTGTGCGCTGCGCCGTTCCGGGACACCGTGACACGGCGTTGCCACTGACGAGAGTGCCAAGGAGTTCCCCACGTGACGATCGATGACCGCGACCTCACCCCCCGACCGATCGAGACCGGACTCGCGGCCCGCGGTGCCTCCCGCGCTCTTGCGGACGAGCTGCGTGACGGCACGGCCTATGCTCTCGCCTTCGGCGGGCAGGGGATCGCGTGGCGTGACGCACTCAGCGACCTCATCGACGGCACCGGCATCGGCCCGGACCTGCAGGAGCTCGTCGACGCCTCCGTCGCGCTGACCGAACCCGTCCACGACGAGATCGCCGTCGTGCGCACCCACGGCTTCCGGCCCATCGAGTGGGCCAACACCACCACCGGCGAGGACGAGGACCACGGCAGCCTGCCCGACGACGCCTCTCTCTCCTCCGCGGCGGTCTCGCTGCCGGCGGTCCTGCTCACCCAGATCGGTGCCCTGCGCGCGCTCGCCGCCGAGGGCTTCGACACCAACGACACCCCGCCCGCGGCCGCGGTGGGTCACTCGCAGGGCATCCTCGCGGTCGAGTCGGTGGAGACCTTCGGGTCCGTCGACGACCGGCTGTTGGCCGTCGCCGAACTCATCGGTGCCGCCGCGACCCTGGTGGGTCGCCGCGTCGGCCTGTTCCGCAAGGGCGAGGCCAGCCCGATGACGGGCGTGTCCGGCATCGACGGCGACAAGCTGCGCACTCTCGTCGACGAGCTGTTCTCCGAGGTCGACGCCTCGATCCGTCCCCGCGTCTCCATCCGTAACGCCCAGCGCCGCCACGTCGTGGTCGGCCGCCCGGACGACCTCGAGGACCTGCGCCGTCACTGCGCCGACCTCGAGGCCGGGTCCCGTCGTCGTCGCGAGGCCAAGCTCACCGGCGGCGAGGTGTTCGCCCCGGTCTTCGATCCGCTCGACGTCGAGGTGGGATTCCACCACCCCGCGATGGCCCCGGCCGTCGACGTCGTCTCCCGCTGGGCCGCCCGCTGCGGACTCGACGTGGACCGCGCCACCGAGCTGGCACGTCAGATCTTCACCGAGCCCGTCGACTGGGTCGAGGATCTGGCCGAGACGCTGCACGCCGGCGCCGAATGGGTCCTCGACATGGGCCCCGGCGAGGCGCTGACCCGCCTCAACCGCTCGATCGTCCGCGGCCAGGGCGTCGGCGTGGTCGCCGCCGCCACCCGAGGCGGTCTGCGAAACCTGTTCACCCCGGGCGCCACCCCGGAGATCGAGCGCCCGTGGACCGCGTTCCAGCCGCAGCTGATCACGCTTCCCGACGGCAGCATCCACGTCGAGACCTCGTTCACCCGCCTCACCGGCTGCTCGCCGATCCTGCTGGCCGGCATGACCCCGACCACCGTCGACCCGGAGATCGTCGCGGCCGCCGCCAACGCCGGCCACTGGGCCGAGCTCGCCGGCGGCGGACAGGTCTCCGAGTCGATCTTCGCCGAGAACACTCAGCGCATGGCGGAGCTGCTCGAGCCCGGCCGCAGCGCCCAGTTCAACTCGCTGTTCCTCGACCCGTACCTGTGGAAGATGCAGGTCGGCGGAAAGCGCCTCGTCCAGAAGGCCCGCGCGGCGGGCATCCCCTTCGACGGCGTGATCGTCACCGCCGGCATCCCCGAGCTCGACGAGTCGGTCGCCCTCATCGAGGAGTTGACCGAGGCCGGACTGCGTCACGTCAGCTTCAAGCCGGGCACGGTCGCCCAGATCCGCCAGGTCGTGCGGATCGCCGCCGAGGTGCCGCACATGCCGGTGATCGTGCAGGTCGAGGGCGGCCGCGCCGGCGGCCACCACTCGTGGGAGGACCTCGACGACCTCCTGCTGGACTCCTACGCGATGCTGCGTGAGCGCCCCAACGTCGTCCTGTGCGTGGGCGGCGGCATCGGCACCCCCGAGCGGGCCGCCGACTACCTCACCGGCTCGTGGGCCAACGCCCACGGCTACCCGGCCATGCCGGTCGACGGCATCCTCGTCGGGACCGCCGCCATGGCGACCCTCGAGGCCACCACCAGCCCCCAGGTCAAGCAGCTCCTGGTGGACACCGTCGGCGTGGACGCCTGGGTCGGAGCCGGTCAGGCCGAGGGCGGCATGGCCTCCGGCCGCAGCCAGCTCGGCGCGGACATCCACGAGATCGACAACACCGCGGCCCGCACCGGCCGCCTGCTCGATGAGGTCGCCGGCGACGCCGAGGCCGTGGCGGCGCGTAGCGCCGAGATCATCGCCGCGGTCGATGGCACCGCCAAGCCGTACTTCGGCGACCTCGACTCCATGACCTACGAGCAGTGGCTGCGCCGCTTCGTCGAGCTCTCGCTCGCCCCCGGTGCCTCCGCCGATGGCTGTGTCTCGCGCGACGGCAACGGGTTCGACCTGGGCGGCGATTTCGCCGGAGACGTGGCCGACGGCACCCGCTCGGTGTGGCTCGACCCCACCATCCGCGACCGCTTCCACCGCATGGTGCAGCGCACCGAGGCCCGGCTCGACGAGGTCGACAGCGGCGCGATCGTCTCCGCCTTCCCGCGCGTGGAGTCCATGGAGCGTCCCGCCGACGTGATCGACGCACTCGCGGCCCGCTACACCGAACTCGGTGACGCGGTGCTGCACCCGGCCGACGCCGCCGAGTTCCTCGACATCTGTCGCATGCCCGGCAAGCCCGTCCCGTTCGTCCCCGTGATCGACGCCGACGTGCGCCGCTGGTGGCGCTCGGACTCGCTGTGGCAGGCCCACGACGCCCGCTACGACGCCGACGCCGTGTGCGTCATCCCCGGCACCACCTCGGTCGCGGGCATCACCCGCGTCGACGAGCCGGTGGGCGACCTGCTCGACCGCTTCGAGGCCGTCACCGCTGAGCGCGTCCGCGGTTACCTGCCGACCGCCGAGGCCGTCTCCAGCCGTCGCCGCGGCACGGTCACCGCCGCCAGCGGACCCGTCGCCGACGTGCTCAACAGCCCGGACGTGACCTGGGCCGGACGCCTCGTCGTCAACCCCGTCCACCGCCTGGGCGTGCTGCACGCATGGGAGATCGACGCCGAGGGCGTCGGCCGCCACCCCGTCTCCGGTGCCGCGCTCACCCCGGCCGCCGACGGCCGCACCGTGGACCTCACGCTGCCCATCGGCGCAGCCGAGATGACCATCGAGATCACCGTCGACGCCTCCGTCGCCACCGGCGCCGCTCCGGTCGTCACCGACGAGGCCGCCGAGGCCGCCATGCGCACCCTGCTCGCCACCGCCGCCGGCGTCGGCCGCGGGGGAGCGGGTGGCGTCGAGATCGCCGAGCTGCCCGAGGTGAAGGACGGCGTCGCCACGGCCCGCTTCCTCTTCGAGCCGACCCTGGCCTCCGACCACACCGGAGTCACCGCCGGCAGCCTGCCCACGACGCTGGTGGCGTCCGCCGGCGTCCCAGACGCACTCGTCGGCGCCGCCTGGCCCACCGTGTTCGCCGTGCTCGGCGAGACCCGTCGCCCGAGCGGTCAGGGCACCGTCGTCGAGGGACTGCTCGACCTCGTGCACCTCGACCACGGTGTCCGCATGCACGCCCCGCTTCCGCAGACCGGGGCCGAGCTCGTCGTCGTCGCCCGCTCCGGCGGGGTTCGTGACACCGACCTGGGCCGCGTCGTCGAGGTGACCGTCGAGGTCGCCACCGAGTCCCCCGACGGGACCCGCGTCCCGCTGTGCACCCTGTCCGAGCGGTTCGCCATCCGCGGCCGCACCGGCCGCGCCGAGGTGGGCGACCCCCGCCCGGCCGGTGGTGCTCTGGTCAGCACGTCCGGGGGAGTCGTGGAGCCGGCGGAGACCAGCCGCCAGCTGCGCGTGTCGACCTCCCTCACCGCCCCGCACGACATGACCGCGTTCGCGCTGGTCTCGGGCGACCACAACCCGATCCACGTCTCCGACACCGCGGCCGAGCTGGCCGGGCTGGGCGGCGTGATCGTCCACGGCATGTGGCTGTCCGCCGCCGCGCAGCACGCGGTGCAGTCCTCCGACGGCCGTGATCCCGCCCTGCGCATCGCCGGCTGGACCGCCCGCATGCTCGCCCCGGTCCGCCCGGGTGACCGCATCCGCGTGCGCGCCGTGCAGACCGGGCGCCATGCCGGCGGCCAGGTCCTCGAGGTCACCTGCACCGTCGACGGCGCGACCGTCATGGCCGCGACCGCGCTGACCGAGGCGCCGCGCACCGTGTACGCCTTCCCCGGCCAGGGCATCCAGGCCAAGGGCATGGGCATGGAGGGCCGCAACCGCTGCCCGCGTGCCCGCGAGATCTGGGACCGCGCCGACAAGCACACCCGTGCCGCGCTCGGCTTCTCGATCCTGGCGATCGTGCGCGAGAACCCGACCGAGGTCACCGTCCGCGGCGAGGTGCACCGTCATCCGGACGGCGTCCTCTACCTGACGCAGTTCACCCAGGTCGCCATGGCGTGCCTCGCGGTGGCACAGCGTGCCGAGCTCGAGGCCGACGGGCTGTTCATCGACGATGCCTACTTCGCCGGCCACTCGATCGGCGAGTACGACGCCCTGGCCGCCATCTCCGGCGTGCTCGAGCTCGAGCCGCTGCTGGAGATCGTGTTCCAGCGTGGCTCGACCATGCATCAGCTGGTCCCGCGCGACGAGCAGGGCCGTTCGGACTACCGCATGGCCGCGATCCGTCCGTCCCAGATGGGGATCTCCGACGACGAGATCCAGCAGTGGGTCGCTGACGTCGCCGCGCAGGCCGGTGAGTTCATCGAGATCGTCAACTACAACCTCGCGGGCTCGCAGTACGCCTTGGCCGGCACCGTCGCGGGCTGCGAGGCGCTGGAGAACGCCGTCAACCGCGAGCTGGAGACCTCAGGCGGCAAGAACGCCTTCATCCTGGTCCCCGGCATCGACGTGCCGTTCCACTCCACCGTCCTGCGCGGCGGCGTCCCGGACTTCCGGGCCACCCTCGACGCGCTGATCCCGCACGACATCGACATCTCGGTGCTCGTGGGCCGCTACATCCCGAACCTGGTCCCGCGCCTGTTCAGCCTCGACCGCTCCTTCGTCCAGGAGATCGCCGACCTCGTGCCGGCGGAATCCCTGTCCGAGGTGCTCGCGAACTGGGATGCCTGGTCGGCCACCCCGACCCGCCTCGGCCGCCTGCTGCTGGTCGAGTTGCTGGCCTGGCAGTTCGCAAGCCCGGTCCGCTGGATCGAGACCCAGGAGCTGCTCTTCACCCCCGTGGAGCGTGGCGGGCTCGGCATCGAGCAGTTCGTCGAGGTGGGCGTGTCCAATGCCCCGACCGTGGCGAACCTGGCCTCCAAGACCCTCGATCTCCCCACCCACCGCGGCCCCCGCGCCCGGGTGCTCAACGTCGAGCGCGACTCGGCGACGCTGTACGGCACCCTGCCGCCCAGCGTGGAGGACAGCGACGACGACTTCGACACGGTGAGCGCCGCAGACGCGTCCGCCGCCACTGAGTCGTCCATCCCGGCCGCCGACCAGGCGGCCCCCACAGACCCCGCACCGGCCGTCAACACCCCCGGCACGGCCGGTGCGGACCGATCCGCCGCACCCGGTGACAGCAGCGCGGCCCCGGCCGCAGCCGCCCCCGGTGCGCCCCGCCCGGACGACCTCGAATTCGGCGCCCCCGCGGCCACCCGCATGCTGGTGGCGCTGCGTACGAAGGTCCGTCCCGAGCAGATCGCCCCCGGCGACTCCATCGAGACCCTGTGCGACGGCGTCTCCTCGCGCCGCAACCAGCTGCTGCTGGATCTGGGCACCGAGCTGAGTCTGGGCGCCATCGACGGCGCCGCCGAGGCCGATTTCCCGACGCTGTCCGACCAGGTCTCGCGCCTGGCCCGCGGCTACGCCCCCTTCGGCCCCGTCCTGTCGGACGCGGTCGGCGAGGGACTCCGTGCCGTGCTCGGTCGCACCGGCAAGCGCCCGGCGTACATCGCCGAGCGAGTGACCGGCCCGTGGGAGCTCGGCGCCGGCTGGGCGCAGCACGTCACCGCCCAGATCGCCCTGGGCACCCGTGACGGTGCCTCGATCCGTGGCGGCGACCTCGCCAGCCTCGACGCCTCCGGCGTCAAGGACGTGGCAGGGCTGGACGCCCTCATCGACGCGGCTGTCCAGGCCGTCGGTGCCGCGAACGGCATCGCCGTGGCCATGCCGGCGTCCGCCTCCGGTGGCGGTGGCGTCGTGGACTCCGCGGCGCTGACCGAGTTCGCCGACGAGATCACCGGCGCCGACGGCGTCTTGGCGCAGGCCGCCCGCGGCCTGCTCACCAGGCTCGGGCACCTCGAGCCCGAGGCCGTCGACCTGCTCGCCGAGGCCGACCCGGACTCCGAACTGGCCGACCTGGTCGCCGCCGAACTCGGCACCGACTGGCGCCGCGTGGTCGCCCCGGTCTTCGACTCGGGCCGCGCGCTGCTGCTCGACGACCGCTGGGCATCGGCCCGCGAGGACCTGGCCCGCCTCTGGACCCGCACCGACGTACCGGCCGATGCCGCGGAGGCCTTCCTCGGCGCCGGCGAGATCGTCGCCGAGCAGGCCCGCTGGTGGGCGGCCCGGGCGGTCGACGCCCGACGCGACGCTCTCGCGTCCGCCTACCGGGAGATCTCCGAGACCGCGGTCGAGGAATTCGTCGGGGAGTACGCCGGCGACGTCGCCGTCGTCACCGGCGCCGGCAAGGGTTCCATCGCCGCGGCGGTCACCGGACGCCTCCTCGCGGGCGGGGCCACCGTGGTGGCCACCACCTCCAACCTGGACCAGACCAAGCTGGCCTTCTTCAAGGACCTCTACCGCACCCACGCCCGCGGCGCGGCAGCACTGTGGGTCCTGCCCGCCAACCTCACGTCCTACTCGGACGTGGATGCGCTGGTCGAGTGGGTCGGCTCCGAGCACTCCGAGTCGGCCGGTGGCCAGACCACCGTGCTCAAGGCGCCGCTCACCCCGACCATGCTGTTCCCGTTCGCGGCACCTCGCGTCCAGGGCTCGATGGCCGATGCGGGCCCGCGCGCCGAGACCGAGATGCGTGTCCTGCTGTGGGGCGTGGAGAAGCTCGTCGCCGGCCTCGGCGCGATCGGCGCCGACACGGACGTCGACTCCCGCCTGCACGTGGTCCTGCCAGGATCGCCCAACCGCGGCATCTTCGGCGGTGACGGTGCCTACGGCGAGGCCAAGGCAGCGCTGGATGCCATGATCGCCAAGTGGTCCTCCGAGAAGTCCTGGTCCGAGCGCGTGACCTTCGTCCACGCGATCATCGGCTGGGTCCGCGGCACCGGCCTCATGGGCCACAACGACCCGCTCGTCGAGGCCGTCGAGGCCGCCGGCGTGTCCACCTGGTCCACCACCGGGATCGCCGGTGAGCTGCTGCGCTGGTGCACCCCCGAGTTCCGCGAGGCCGCCGACAACGCCCCCGTCACCGTCGACCTCACCGGCGGACTCGGCACCGCAGACCTCGACATGTCCGCGCTCGCCGCGGACCGGCCGGGGACGTCGACCGAGGCCGTGGCCGACGAGGCCACGGGCACGATCGCCGCGCTGCCGTCGCTGCCCACGGTGGCCGCCGACGAGCGCCCCGAGTGGGGCGAGGTCACCCAGCAACTCGAGGACATGGTCGTGATCGTGGGCGCCGGCGAGGTCGGCCCCTACGGCAGCGCCCGCACCCGCTTCGAGGTGGAGACCACCGGCGAGCTCACCGCCGCGGGCATCGTCGAGCTGGCCTGGTCGACCGGGCTCATCACCTGGGAGGACTCGCCGCGCGCCGGCTGGACCGTCACCGAGTCCGGTGACCCGATCGCCGAGGCCGAGATCGCCGAGCGCTTCGGAGACGAGGTACTGGGCCGTGTCGGCGTGCGCCGCTACGCCGACGACGCCCGCGCCGAGATGTTCGACAATGCGGCCCCGCAGCTGACCTCGGTGTTCCTCCCGGAGGACCTGTCCTTCGTGGTGGACGACGAGGCCCAGGCCCGTGCCTACCAGGAGGACGACCCGGAGAACACGGTCGTCACCCGTGGTGAGGGCGGCGAATGGACGGTCACCCGCAAGGCCGGGACCGAGATCCGCGTGCCACGCCGGACCATGCTGACCCGCGTTGTCGGCGGCCAGATCCCGACCGGCTTCGACCCCACGACCTGGGGCATCCCGGCCGACATGGTCTCCGGCATCGACCGGGTGGCGGCCTGGAACCTGGTGGCCACCGTGGACGCCTTCATCTCGTCGGGCTTCACCCCGGCCGAGCTGCTGGCGCACGTCCACCCGGCCGACGTCGCCAACACGCAGGGCACCGGCATGGGCGGCATGACCAGCATGCGCTCGCTGTACATCGACGGCATCCTCGGCCGCAGCCGCGCCAACGACACGCTGCAGGAGGCGCTGCCCAATGTGGTGGCCGCGCACGTCATGCAGTCCTACGTCGGCGGCTACGGCCCGATGGTCCACCCGGTCGCGGCCTGTGCCACCACCGCGGTGTCCGTCGAGGAGGGCTTCGACAAGATCCGCGCGGGCAAGTCCGACTTCGTGGTGGCCGGCGGATTCGACGACCTGTCCATCGAGGGCATCCAGGGCTTCGCCGACATGTCCGCCACCGCCGATTCCGCGGCCATGGCGGCCAAGGGGATCGACGAGCGCCACTACAGCCGGGCCAACGACCGGCGGCGCGGCGGGTTCGTCGAGTCGGCCGGCGGCGGCACCATCCTGCTGGCCCGCGGCGACGTCGCGGCCCGCATGGGCCTGCCGGTGCTGGGCGTGGTCGCGTGGGCCGGCTCGTACGCCGACGGCGCGCACACCTCCATCCCGGCGCCCGGCCTCGGCGCCCTGGGCGCCGGCCGTGGCGGTAAGCGCTCGCCGCTGGCCCGCGGCCTGGCACAGCTGGGTCTGACCGCCGACGACCTGGCCGTGGTGAGCAAGCACGACACCTCGACCAAGGCGAATGACCCCAATGAGTCGGACCTGCACGAGCGGCTCGCGGCGTCGATCGGCCGGTCGGCCGGGAACCCGCTGTTCGTGGTCTCGCAGAAGACCCTCACCGGGCACGCCAAGGGCGGCGCCGCCGCGTTCCAGCTCATCGGGCTCACCCAGATGCTGCGGTCGGGCACCATCCCGCCCAACCGCGCGCTGGACTGCGTCGACGACGTGCTGGACAAGCACCCGCACCTGGTGTGGCTGCGCGAGACCCTGCAGCTGGGCGGCGACATGGCACTGAAGGCCGGTCTGCTCACGTCGCTGGGCTTCGGGCACGTCTCCGGCCTCATCGCGGTGACGCACCCGGAGGCCTTCCACCGGGCCGTGGCCGCCGCTTACGGCACCGAGGAGGCCGAGCGGATCCGCGTGGCCGGTATCGAGCGCGAGCGCTCCGGCGCCCGCCGCCTCGTGGACGCCCTCTACGGCGGTGACCCGCTCTACGCCCGCCCGGAGGCGCGTCGGCTCGGCGAGGGCTCGGCCGACGAGGTCAAGGAACGCGAGGCAGCGGTGCTCCTCGACCCGGCCGCCCGGATCGACGACGACGGTGTGCTGTCCGCGTCAGCGGGCGACACCGCAGCTGACGCGTGAGCGGGCCGTGTGGTCGAGAAGTTCGAGCGGTTGAACGTACTCGGGAGCGCTGAGGCGTGAGCGGGGGCGTTCGGGGCGTCGGGGTCGACACTGTCGACCTCGGCGCCTTCGCCGCGTCTCTGGCAGAGCCAGGCACGCGGTTCGCCGAGGCCTTCTCGGCCACCGAACGCCGGCAGTGCAGCGACCGGGCCGCTGCCCGCGGGGCCGACACGGGCACGGCGGGGGAGAACCCGCTGGCCCGTCATCTCGCGGGCCGGTGGGCCGTCAAAGAGGCGGTCGTCAAGGCATGGTCGGCGGCGTTGTACGGTTCGCCTCCGCCCATCGCACCGGATCTGCTGCGATGGTCGGAGATCGAGACGGTCTGTGACGCGTGGGGCCGGCCCGCCGTCCGGCTCAGCGGGGAGGTGGCCCGTCAGGTCGCCGCGACGGTGGGGGAGGACGCGCGCTGGAACGTCTCGCTCAGCCACGACGGCGATACGGCCGTGGCGTTCGTCGTGCTCGAGGCTCCCGCCGCGCGGTAACAGTGCACGCGTGCGATCGATCGGCGCTTCCGATGGCCCTGGGCCCCGGCCCCCCGGGAGTGCGACGCAAAGTGACGTGCTGATCGGTGGTGCGAGCCAATCGGAGGGGTGGATCGCCTCGTGCCCCTCGGTTTGGAGGGCGGATCGGAATCGGCACCTCGAATTGGAGGGCGTAACGAGGAGCGGGGCCGATCTAGCTGAAGGTCGTCTGACTGAAGGGCAGATCGGTTTCTGGTGCGGCCGGGCCGCGCGTAGTTCGTCCATCAGCCATCGGTCCGCCGCCATGATCCACGGACTTCCGGAACCCGAGACCCAGGTCGACATCGTCGACGGGGAGGGCCGCTTCATCGGCCGGGTCGACTTCCTGTGGCGGGAGTTCGACGTCATCGGTGAATGCGATGGGCTCGTCAAGTATCTCGACGGCGCCGATGCCGCGGAGGCGCGTTGCAGGCTCGATGTCGAGAAGGATCGTGACGCCCGTCTGATGGCTCTCGGATACCGGCTCGTCCATTGACGGTGGACTGATCTCGAGCGGCCGTGGACGTTGATCCAGCGGATTCGGGATGTGCTGACCGCGGCCGCTGCGTGAGTGTGGCGATCCGACCGGGCTTGCTCAGCCGGACTGTGCCTCTTTCTCCGCCAGCCACAGGTAGGCAGTGAGCATCCGCTTGAGCTCCCTGACCGTGGCGTCATGGAGGGTCTCGCCGTCCTCCGCGCCCGCGCTGGTGCCGTGGCCGGCGCTGACGGAGAAGTTGAGCATCGAATAGGAGGCGTGGACCAGGACCTCGGCCATGAATGCGCGGCGCTCCCGGTCGGTCGCCGGCATGAGCGGGGCCAGGACGCTGGCGATCATGCGGGCGATCTCGCGCTCGTTGACCGCAGCGGTGGCCCGGGTCGCCGGGGTGGCCTGAGTCGCCAGCCACACGGCGCGGCGGGACGGGTCACGCAGCCACATGTCGGCCAGGTGATCCAGGAAATCATTGAGCAGCTCGGGCCAGTCCAGGGCGGGGATCTTCTGCGCGAACCGCTCGATCTCCTCGATCACCCCGTGCGCATCCTGACGGTCCAGCTCGCACACCAGCACGTATTTGTTGGCGAAGAACTGGTAGAGCGTGCCGATCGGGACACCGGCGCGAGAGGCGACCTCCTCACAGGTGAACGAGTCGAAACCCACTTCGACGAGGACCTCGCGGGCAGAGGCCAGCAGCGCCTGGAACTTCCGCCTGCTCCGCTCCTGGATGGGGCGGCGGCGGGGAACCAGGATGTTGGGTTCGCTCTGGGCGGACTCGTCCTCTGAACCTATAGTCGAGCTCAGAGAGTCCTCGGTCGGCTCGAATGTCATCCGCGGTCTCAGCCCCCGGCGGACGCGGACTCGGGTAGCTCCACGCCCAGCAGCTTGGCGACCATGGCGACATGGCCCTTGGCGCGGACGTTGTACCGGGCCATCGACAGTGTGCCGTCCGCATCGACGACGAATGTCGAGCGGATCACGCCCATCACGACCTTGCCGTAGTTCTTCTTCTCACCGAACGCGCCCCATTCGGTGAGCACCGTCTTGTCCGGGTCCGACAGCAGCGGGAAGGTGATCCCGTGCTTGTCGCGGAAGCGCGCCAGCTTCTCCGGCATGTCGGGAGAGATGCCCACGACGCCGATGCCGGCGTCCTTGAGCTGTTGGAGGGCGTTCTCGAAGTCCACGGTTTCCGTGGTGCATCCGGGCGTCATCGCCGCCGGGTACACGTACACCAGTACCTTGCCGTGCTCCGCGATCAGATCGGCGAGCGCGATGGGCGTCCCGTCGGCGTCCGGGAGGGTGAAAGCGGGGGCCGTCTGGCCCACCTCGAGCCGTGGTGTACTCACCGGTGCTCCTGGTGTCGAGTCTGGACTTCGGACCCCACCAACCTATCCGATGCGTCGGCGCATCGGCGCGGATCCTTCGCGGGTGCAGTAGCGTGGGCGGGGTCAGAAACCCGCGGGGTGGCCCGCGGTCGTGCGATCGACGGAGGTCTCGTGTCCAGGAGTTACGACAGCATCGAGGGCGATATCGCCAAGGCCCGGGACGATCTCGCCACGACCTTGGACGAGCTCGCCGACCGGGTAAACCCCAAGAATCTCGCAGCCGAAGGCAAGGATCGCGCCACCGCAGTCCTCAAGGACCCGCGCGTGCTCGCGGCCATCGGGGGCGTCGCAGCGCTGGTTGTCGGCGGGATCGCCTTCTCCATGGCCAACAAGCGCAAGGAGCGTCAGCGTATCGAGGCGTATCTGGCGGCCCGCCGGGGCTGACCTGGCCTCAACGATCGGCTTCCACCGGCTCCACAAGTGATGTCAGGTGGGCCAATTCCCCGGAGATTCCCGTGAGGGGACCATCGGTCTCGGAGGAGTTGATCTCCGCCGGGGGCCGGTCGGGGGCACCGCCGGCCTCGGAGATCTCCCAGGCCATCTCGGTGCCCGAGATCGGATCGGCGGGGATCGCGCCCTCACGGCGTTGACCGGCATAGGCGGTCACGAGGTCGGCGAGTCGATCGGCGGCTGAGACCGCTGGAATCCAGGCCGCCGCGGTACGGCCACCCACTCCCGGCTCGGCAAGTGCCCGCCGGAGCCGGAACTGCAGGTCGGACAAGGCGCTGTAGGCGGCCCGACGTGCCCCCACCAGATCGTCGTGTCGTCGTGCCGCATCGGCAGGGCTGTCCGGGATCGGGCTCGCCGCCAGCTGGAGATGGTCGGCGATCCGGTTCATAGCCGTGGCGAAGGTCTCGGAGATCCAGACCCGTCGGCTGTGTGGCCAGATGAGGTAGCCGAAGACCAGGACTATCGCGCCACCCACGATGGTGGCGCCGATACGCTGGATACTGAAGTTGGCCGAGGCGTCCCCGGGCTGGATGACGTCGACCAGCAGGATGACCGCCGGGGCTATCGCGACGGCCTGTAGGGCGTAGGACCGCATCATGAGATACGGAACGCACGCCGACAGCAGCCCGATCACGAGTCCGATCGCCCACCCCTTGGGCACCACGAGGAGCACCACGGTCGCGAAGGCCGCTCCGACGGCCGTCCCCAGGACGCGCAGCACGGCTCGGGAGAACACCGAACCGAAGTCGGGTTTCATCACCAGGCAGACGGTCAGCGGAACCCAGAACCAGTGGCTGAACGGGAAGTACATCTTGGCGGCCACCGCGATCGCGTAACACAGCGACAGTCGGCACGCGGCCATCATCACCTCGTGACTGAGCGTCATCGTCAGCAGTGGCTCGTGGGGGATCTTCGCCGACCCACCGGAATGCAGCAGTCTGTCCAGCTCATCGATGTGCCCGCCGAGTAGGTCCACCGTCGAACCGCCGTCGGCGGGAGGCGTCGTCGGTGTGAACGCGCCGTGGCCGCCACTTCGGAGGCCAGGGCGGAGAGCCGGGCTCGGGCAGCCTCTACCGCTGCCATATCGGACGCTGCCACCAGGAAGGCCTGGACGCGGTCGGCGGCGGACAGTACCTCACCGTCCATCACCCACACCCGCGTAGACCACGACGGCCGGGCGGCGAGCTCCGAGGCCCGGCCGACCGCGTTCTGATACGCCGACGTCGCCTGTCGGCGCGCCGCGACGGTGCGGTCGCCGCCGTCGACCAGGTCTGCCGCGCGAGCGGCCGCGAGGTCGGAGAGCGCGCCGAGTAGCGAGACCAGGACGATCCGCTGCGGACGACGCGGGTTGACGAGCATCTCGATCGCCAGCAGTAGCGCGTAGAAGACACCTCCGACGAAGTACAGCCACATCGCTGCCCACCAGTCCACGTGGGGGACACCGAGGGCGATGGCGGCGACGAGGAGAAACTGCATGCCGGCAACCGAGAACGCGGGCCCGAGGCCGGCGATCGCCCCGGCGGCGCAGGCGACGACAGCGGCGATCAGGACGAGTGCGGGTAGGGGGAGGTTCTGCGCGAACCCCAAGAGATAACCGCAGGCCGCAATGGGTGTGGAGACAGCGATGATCGAGAAGTTGAGACGGTAGCTGCCCTCGCGCTCGCCCGCCGCGAGGAGAAGCGTGGCCAGTCCCACCCACATGCCGTTGAGCGTCTGGCCGAGTAACGCACCCACCACGAACGGCAACCCCACGGCCAGTCCGGCACGGAGACTGTGGCCGACCGGGAACTGCGCTGGCGCGACTCGGAGGACGGCGCGGATCCAGTCCGCAGGAGCGCGATTCGCGGGGATGGTGGGAGCGGTCACGACGGGCCCTTCTGTACGTTTGCTCCACCTTATGAGGGCAGGCCGGAGAGGGGGCCGGATCGCCGACACCGATGATTGCCTCTGCCAGCTGTCGCGGAGGGGACAGCCCGGACGTGCTGTCCCGACCGAACGAGAAGACCCCCGGCCCGCATTGCTGCAGACCGGGGGTCTTGATTGTGCGCCATCAGGGACTCGAACCCCGAACCCGCTGATTAAGAGTCAGCTGCTCTGCCAATTGAGCTAATGGCGCTTGCCTTGCTTGCCTGGTGCGAGAGAAACAGTAACAGGGCGTCCGTCGAATCACGAAATCGCCTGGTCAGTGCGAGGGTCCCCCAGGTAGTTGACAGGCCACCCTTTACCGTTTCGATATGGAATACAAGCATTCTCCCAGGCATAATGGCGGAGGACATCCGCTCGACCGTGGCCGCGGTTGGGGGGAGGCGATATTCGGAAGGGGCCATCAGTGAACCTGCGCACATCGGATCGGACGGGGCGACGATCGACCGGAAACCGGTCCCGGGCTCGTCTCGCGCTGGCCGCTGTGTTCACCGGGGCGCTCGTGCTCACCGGCTGCACCATCGGGGACGGTGGGTCGGGTTCAGGTGGAGAGCAGGCCGCCGAGGCCCCCGCGGGGCCGGCTGCGGTGATCGACCTCTCGGTCGCGGACGGCGCGCGCGACGCCAATCCGGCCGAGCCACTCGTCCTGACGGCGGAGAACGGTCGGCTGGATTCGGTCGTCGTTCGCAATCCGGAGGGCGTCCAGGTCCAGGGTGAGTTCAACGCCGAGCTGACCGAATGGCGGTCCACGGAGGACCTGGGGTACGGCCGGCAGTACACGGTCGAGTCCACCGCGTTGGACGAGGAAGGTCTAGTCACCCGGAACAACGTCACGTTCAGCACGCTGACGCCGAACATCATGACCGCGGCGTACCTCACGGTGGGCGAGGGCTCGGTCGTGGGGATCGGTCAGCCGGTCGCGGTGATGTTCGACGAGCCGATCAGCGACCGGCAGGCCGCGCAGGACAACATCCACATCACCACCACCCCCGAGGTGGAGGGCGCGTTCTACTGGGTGTCCAATCAGGAAGTGCGGTGGCGTCCGCAGAACTACTGGGCGCCCGGCACCGAGGTCGAGGTGGATGTCGACATCTACGGCGAGGACCTCGGCGGCGGCATGTACGGCCAGCAGAACAACCAGGCGACCTTCGAGATCGGGGACGCCGTGATCTCCAAGGTCGACGATTCGACCAAGCAGATCGTGATCGAGCGTAACGGCGAGGTCATCAAGACCATGCCCACCTCGATGGGTAAGGCCGGGACGCCGACCCCCAACGGCACGTACGTGATCGGCGAGAAGCACGCGTCGATGATCATGGACTCCTCGACCTATGGCGTGTCCGTCGATTCGGCGGATGGTTACCGCACCCCGGTGCAGTACGCGACGCGGATGTCCTACAGCGGCATCTTCATCCATGCCGCGCCGTGGTCGGTGTGGGCGCAGGGATCCCAGAACACCAGTCACGGCTGCCTCAATGTCACCACCGCCGATGCGAAGTGGTTCTACGACAACGCCAAGCGTGGTGACATCTTCGAGGTGTCCGGGACCGTCGGTGGCACGCTCCCCGGTTGGGATGGCCTGGGCGACTGGAACGTCCCGTGGGAGACCTGGAAGGCCGGCAACGCAGACCAGGGTGTCGCCTGACGCGCTCCAGCTGACGGATGTCAGCCGGCGTGCGAGAGTGCTCGCATGACCGTCGAGCGCGAGATCACCAGCATCACAGACCTGGCCCACGGCCGCCGTCTCAACCCGGCGGCCGTGGGCTGGTCCCGTTCTCCGGTGTTCCGCACCGCTATCTCCGGGTGGGGCCGCACCAAACGGTGGGAGTACTGGGGCATCGTCACCGACCGCTTCGTCGTGGGACTTACCGTCGCCGGGTTGGACTACCTCGCGAACTGCGCCGTGTACGTCCTGGACCGCAGCACAGGCGTGGAGACGGTCCGCAGTGGAATCCAGCCGTTCGGGGCCCCGGCCTTCGGCGACCAGCCGGGCGACGGCACCATCCACTTCGCGGCGGGTCTCGGGTCGACGCGAGTGGCGATCACGATCGTCGACGACGACAACGCCGCCGACACCGCCACCACGATCCGCGTGCGGGCGAAGGGGCTGCAGGTGGATCTGGCGGTCCGTCGACCACCCCACGACAGCCTCGGTGTGGTGGTGCCCTGGGGCGAGAAGCGCTTCCAGTACACGCTCAAGGATCTGGCCAACCCGGTCGGCGGCAGCGTGACGATCGACGGCCGACACCACTATCTGGGGGAGGGTTGGGCGGTCCTCGACCGGGGGCGTGGTCGCTGGCCGTACTCGAATGTGTGGAATTGGGGTGCGGGCAGCGGCGTGGTGGGCGACTCGGTCCGCGCGATCCAGGTCGGCGGGAAATGGACAGACGGTACCGGGTCGACCGAGAACGGGATCCTCGTGGACGGCCGGATGCACAAGCTCGGTGACGATCTCGAATGGACGTACGAGGCGGATTCGCCTACGTCGCGTTGGCGGGTGCGGGGCGAGCGCCTGGACGCTTCGCTGACGCCGTTCCATCTCCGCCGCGACATCACCGAGCTGGGCGTCCTGGCGGTGAAGACGCGGCAGGCCTTCGGCACCTGGAACGGCAGCGCGGTGCTGGACGATGGAGCTACCGTTTCGCTGAACGGGCTCGTGGGCTGGGCGGAGGAGTCTAGCAACAGGTGGTAACCGCTTGTCCTGCACGTGTAGTCGACGTGTCGCCCACGGCATCCCGTTGCCGTCGCACCGTGCCCCGCCACGTCCCGCCGCGGAGATTTCAGGGGGTTGACGCACCGTTGCGGAAACGGTTTCGTAACGACCGAGTAGGCTAAGCAAGGTTTCATCCCTGTGGGTGAGGCGAGGACCGTGCGGATCGCCTTCCGGTCCCCGGGGATCGGCATGTCGCCTGGCCGTCTATCCACGGTGCGATCCGCGTGGATGCCCCCTCGAGCAAAGCGGGAGAATGTGTATGCGCAACGCCTTCACGGTGCTGGGTCGTGACCTCAGGAGGATCCGCCGGGCACCGAAGTCGTGGGCCATCATCATCGGGCTGCTCGTGTTGCCTTCCCTGTACGCCTGGGTCAACATCGTGGCGTTCTGGGATCCCTATGGAAATGCTGATCACATCAAGGTCGCCATCGTCAATCAGGACGAGGGGGCGAGTACGGACCTCACCGGTGAGGTGAACGTCGGCGAGCAGGTGGTCGATCAACTCAAGACGAACGACCAGCTCGGGTGGCAGTTCATGGATCACGACGAGGCGATGGAGGCGGTCCGGTCCGGGTCGAGTTATGCCGCTATCGTCATGCCGCCGGAGTTCAGCCGTGACCTGCTGACCATCACGACCGGGGGCTTCGTGCGACCGGAGCTCGAGTACTACACCAACGAGAAGGCGAACGCGATCGCCCCCAAGCTGACCGAGGTCGGCGCGTCGACACTGGATACCCAGATCAACTCGAACTTCATCGGCACGGTCGCGAAGACCCTCGCGCAGAAGGCCGAGCAGGCGGGGGTCGATGCGGGGGATTGGCTGATCGATTCCCGCAGCGAGACGCTGACGGCGCTGGACCAGGCTCTCGCCACGGTCCAGGCGGCTCGTATGAGTATGACCGAGCTGGACGGTGCGATCGGACCAGGTACTGAGGCCGTCGCCGATGCCAGGAGGGCCCTCGAGCGGGTCGACGCCACGATCGGTGATGTGACAGATGCGGCCACCGAGGCGCAGGACCTCGTCCACGAGGTGCAGCAGGACCTGGTCGACTTCTCCGGGACGTTGACAGACGCCTATGTCTCCGGCGCGACGAATATCACCGGTGCCACCTCTCGTCTGCGTGAGAGCGTCGGGCAGGTCTCCGGTGGTGCGGAGGCCGCCCGGTCGGCGCTCGCCACGGCGCAGCGTGATGTGCAGGCCGTGATCGACGCCAACCAGGCGCTGCTCGGTGCGCTGCGGCCGCTCGCGGCGGCAGTCCCCGCCGGGGTGCCCCTCAAGGCCCAGATGGAGCAGGCGATCGGCGAGCTCGAGGCACAGACGGTCCGCGACCGGGAGCTCCTGGGCACGCTCGGAGCCGCGCAGTCCACCGCGTCGACGGTGTCCGACCAGACGGCTGCGGCGTCGGAGGCGATGAATGCGGTCGAGAGGTCGTCCGCCGCCTTGCAGAGCATGATGGCCGGCACTTTCCCGGGCCTCAACCAGTCCATGGCGTCGCTGTCCGCCAGTGTCGGCGCCTTCTCCACGGCCCTCGATTCGCAGCGGGTGCTCGTGGGCGAGGCCGTGGGCATGCTGACCGAACTCGAATCGCTACTCGGTGAGACCGGGACGGCCCTGTCCTCGCTGGACGGCAATCTCGAGGACGTGCAGTCGGACCTGGTCACCCTGCAGACCGACCTGAGCGCGATCACCGCTGCGGAGATCTGGGATCAGTTGAGCACGCTGACCTCACTCGATCCCGATTCGATCGCGGCGTTCATGACGGGGCCGGTGACGGTTCACGAGAACGATCTGTTCCCGGTCCCGGCGTACGGCTCGTCCATGGCGCCGCTGTTCACCAACCTGTCGTTGTGGATCGCCGGGTTCGTGCTGATGGTGTTGTTCAGGTTGGAGGTCGACACCGAGGACGTCGACGGGTTGACGGTGAGACAGGCGTACGTCGGCCGATGGTTGCTGTTCGCGGTGATGAACGTCATCCAGGCGCTGCTGGTAAGCATCGGCAACGTGGTGATCGGTGTCCAGACGGTCAACCCGGTGGTCTACGTGGCGACGTGTGTCTTCATCGGCCTCGCCTACATGTCGATCATCTACGCCCTGTCGGTGTCGTTCGGCTATATCGGCAAGGGCATCGCCGTGTTGCTGGTGATCATGCAGATTCCCGGAGCCTCCGGTATCTACCCGATCCAGATGATGCCGGACTTCTTCCGGTCGTTGTTCCCGTTCTTTCCCTTCACCTACGGCATCGACGCGATGCGCGAGACCATCGGCGGTTTCTACGGCCTGAACTATCTCCGGTATATGGCGGTTCTCGCTCTCTTCGCCGCGCTGGCATTCGCACTCGGCATCTTCCTACGTCGACGTCTCGGTAACTTCGCCCGCCTCTTCAACAGCAAGTTGGCCGACACCGGCCTGTTCCTCAGCGAGGATGTGCAGATTCTGGGTTCGCGGCGCCGCCTCACACAGCTGGTGCGTGCCCTGACCGACCGGGAGCGGTTCCGGGCGGAAAACGCCCGACGCCGACGCTGGTTGGATATGAATCACAAGGTCGTGCAGCGCGGCGCACTGGTCGTCGGAGTGATCGGAACCGTGGCGCTCTTCGTGATCGGGGCCAGCTTCCCGGACGCGAAGGCCACCGTCCTCGGTCTGTGGGGCCTGCTCTGCCTGCTGGTGATGGCCACGATCGTGGCGGTCGAGTACATCAATCAGAGCGTCCTCTACGGCACAGAGGTCAGCAACCTTCCCGACGACGCGCTGAAGCGGGCGTTGGCGCAGGAGGAACTGGCGATCCGGCCGGGTGCCCGGCTCGATCAGATCGAGAAGCAGGGGCAGAACGCGTGAGCAACATCGTTACTCTGATCCGTCATGACTACAGGCAGGCCACTCGTAACGTCGTCTCCGCGGTGGTGCTGGTCGGCGTCATCCTGATCCCCTCCTTTTTCGCGTGGTTCAACGTGCTCTCCAGCTGGAAGCCGTTCGACAATGTGGACAACCTCAAGGTCGCGGTGGCCAGTGCGGATGAGGGGTTCGAGAGCAGTCTGTTCCCGATGCGGATGAACGTCGGCGAGCAGGTGGTGTCGCAGCTCCGGGCCAACAGCGACATCGACTGGCAGTTCGTCTCCGAGGACGACGCCATCGAGGGCACCAAGTCAGAGGAGTACTACGCAGCGATCGTGCTGCCGAAGGACTTCAGCCAGAAGATGATGACCTTCCTCTCGCCGAGAGCCACGCCGGTGGAGATCGACCTCTACGTGAACGAGAAGAAGAACGCACTCAACTCGCTGATCACAGGTGAGGCAGCCTCGGACGTCTCGACCCAGATCAACACCAGCTTCACGCAGACCCTCGACGAGGTCGGACTTGCGCTGGTGTCGTCCCTGGCCACTCATCTCGAGGACTCCGATGCGCAGGAGACCATCACAAGTCTCGAGTCGGCGGTCGGTCGGATCTCGGTGCAAATGAACTCGGGAGCGGACACCGCAGAGGTCTTCGCGGGATTGCTCTCGTCCGGTGAGGCACTCCTGTCGAGTGCGGGCTCGCTCGCCTCGTCCTCATCCGACGCCCTGCGCGACACCGCCGGTGCGATCGGCCAGGGTGCGGGAGCCGTGGGTTCGGCAGAAGACGTGCTCAGGCAGGCGTCGGAGCGACTGTCCACGGTGTTCGCGATGAATGCCGAGAGCTACGAGACCCTCCGCGCCGAGATCAATCGGATCTTCGGCAACGCCGCTACTGCGCCGTCCGGGGCCGGTCTCTCGCAGGCCTCAGGAATGGTGGATCAACAGGTCGCGGCGTACACGCAGCTCCGCGGTCAGTTGCGCGACCAGGCAGCGACGTCGGGCCTCGACCCGGTGACCAGGGACGCGGTGAACCTATTGGCGGACCAGGTCGATGGAGTGATCGCGCGCCAGGAAGCCCTCAAGCAGCGACTCGACGCGGCTGCGTCGCCCGCTGTCCAGGGCACGGTCGACCGCGGGGCGACGCGAGATGCGATCCTGCAGGACGTGGACGCGGCCCAGGCAGCGATCCTCGGTGCACGTGACCAGTACACGAATAGCCTGCGCCCGAAGCTCGAGAGCCTGGCGGCAGACCTGGCGTCGGTGCAGGATAATTTCGCCGGGATCGGTCAGGACCTGCGCGCGGCAGAACAGTCGTTGGCCGACGGCTCGGGTTCGTTGAGTGCCGGACTGGCGGACGGTGAGACCGCGGTGCGTCTGCTAGCGAGCGACCTCCGCGGCTCCGCGGAGACCTTCGCCGAGCTCGAGACCGCCCTCGGCGATGCCGCTAGTACCGGCGATCTGAGCGAGGTTCAGAAGATCATCGGTTCGAATCCGGCTGCCTTCGCCGCGGAGCTGGCCTCCCCGGTGAGCCTCGAGACGATCCCGGTGTTCAAGGTCGATAACTTCGGCTCGCAGATGGCGCCGTTGTACACGGTGCTCGGACTCTGGGTGGGGGCGCTGCTGCTCGCGGTGCTCATCCGCACTGAGATCGATCGTGACGCGCTACCGTCGCTCGCGAGGCCGCTGAAGCCGTGGCAGGAGTACTTCGGGCATTACGCGATCTTCGGTGGGCTCGCGTTCCTGCAGAGCACCATCCTGTTCGTGGGCCTCATCGGCTTCGTCGGGGTGCGACCGGCCCATCCGTTCCTGCTGATACTGGCCGGTTGGGTGATGTCGTTCGTCTTCTCGCTGATCACCTACACGCTCGTGTTGACGTTCGGTGAGGCGGGCAAGGCGATCGGCGTCCTTCTTCTGGTCGTGCAGATCTCCGCTGGCGGTGGAGCGTATCCGTTGTCGGTCCTGCCGCAGTGGTTCCAGGGCATCAGTCCGTTCGTCCCGGTGTCGCATGCGACGAACGCGGTTCGCGCGGCCATCGGCGGGATCTACGAGGCCGATTATTGGAAGGCTCTCGGCTGGTTGCTCCTGTTCACTGTGCCGTTCCTGTTCATCGGACTCGTGTTGCGCCTGGCGGTGAGGAAGTTCAACGACGACCTGAACTCCTCACTGGAGGGCACCAAGCTCATGAGCGTGTGATCGAATTCCGCACTGGTATCAACTGACGAGATCAGCCGCCTCATTCGGGGCGGCTGATCTCGTATTTCAGGCCGGCGCCCGCACTCGGGTGTCGGCGGAAAAAAAGAAGGGTCAGGTGGGAACTTCCTCCAAGGGCGGACCCTTGGCCTGAAGTTCCCACCTGACCCGGGTGGGGTGGCTGACGGGGCTCGAACCCGCGACATCCAGAATCACAATCTGGTGCTCTACCAGCTGAACTACAGCCACCATCGCCGTCCTCGCGGACAGCGTCATCGACCTTACCCTGAGGGGGGTCGAGTCGGGAAATCGGCTGGTGGGCCGTCAGCCGACCGGGGACAGCCCGGCCGCCGCCTGCTTGACCTCGTCGGTGGTGGGGCCGGGCTGGGACACGAACGCAGTCGAGCGGTAGTACTGCAACTCACGGATCGATTCCTTGATGTCCGCCAGCGCGCGGTGCGACATGCCCTTCTCGGGCTGGCCGAAGTAGATGCGCGGGTACCAGCGCTTGCACAGTTCCTTGATGGAGCTGACGTCGATCATCCGGTAGTGGAGGTAGCTGTTGAGCTCCGGCATGTCCCGGGCGATGAACCCGCGGTCGGTAGCGATCGAGTTGCCGGCCAGGGGAGCGGAGCCGCCCACGGGCACCCACTGGCGCACGTAGTCCAGCACCGCCTTCTCGGCCTCGGCCAGCGTCACGGTGGATTCGCGGATCTCCTCGGTCAGGCCGGAGGAGGCGTGCATATCGCGGACCACGGGCAGCATCGCGTCGAGCTTGGTATCAGGGGCGTGGATGACGATGTCCACGCCCTCGCCCAGGATGTTGAGCTCGGAATCGGTGACCAGCGCAGCGATCTCCACCAGCGCGTCGGAGCCGGTGTCCAGGCCGGTCATCTCACAGTCGATCCAGACGATCCGGTCGTTCTTGGACTCCTGGTGGGGCGTGGACGCGGACGACGGACTTGACGGCTGGGAAGAGGTCGATTCTGGCATTATTCGACTATATCCGCCGACCACGGACGTCCCTCGTCGTGCAACAGCTCGACGACCGCGTCTCCGCTCAGCTCGCCTGTCCGAGGACGACCGGCCCGCGCGCCCCCGCAGGTCAATCGCAATCGGACAGGCCGATCGTCGGCCGGCAGGTGAATCGGGCCCCCAGGGCCGATCAGGCCTCGGCCTGGCCCTCGCCGAGCTTGGCGTAGAAGCGACCCACGACGGGCGCCATGATCCCGCGCGGGGTGTAGTTGCCGGCCACGGACATGACCTGCCCGAGCGGCCCCGGCACGACACGCATCTTGTTGCGCGCGAGGGCGTCGAGCGACACCCGGGCCGTGTAGGCGGTGTCCACCCAGAGACGGTCGGGAACCAGGCGGTCGACGAAGGTCTTGTCCTCCTCGGCGATCTCCTCGGTGCGCACCGGGCCGGGCGCCAGCAGCGTGACGTTGACGCCGGAGCCCTTGAGTTCGCCGCGCAGCGATTCGGAGAAGGTGTTGAGGAACGCCTTGCTGGCCGCGTAGGTGGCGTTGTTGGGGACGGGCATGTTACCCGCGGCCGAGCCGACGTTGAGGATGGCGCCGGAATGCCGCGCGACCATCCCCGGCAGCACCGCCAGCACGAGGTCGTGGCAGGCCACGGCGTTGACCTGAACCTGGTGCTTCTCGTACTGCGGGTCGAGTGAGGCGATGGGCCCGAAGGTGGCGATGCCGGCGTTGTTGCACAGGATCGAGATCTCGCGCCCGGCCAGCTCGTCGAGCAGCGGCTGCCGCGCGGCGGGGTCCGCGAGATCGCAGGAGCGCACCTCGACGGACACGGTGAACTCGGTCTCGAGCCGGGTCTTGAGCTCCTCGAGCACCTCGCCGCGCCGCGCCACCACGATGAGCGAATGCCCGCGGCGGGCGAGTTCGGTGGCCAGTGCCATGCCGATGCCGGAGGAGGCGCCGGTCACGACGGCACGGTTCGACGCGGTGGGCAGGGGCAGCGACATGGTGCGTCCTCGGTTCTCAGGAATGTGCGGGGCAGTGCCCGAGCGTACCGCCAAAGCCCCGTCCCGCCGGATAGCGTGGCCCCTGTGAATCAATCGAAGCCCGCAGGTTCGTCGCCGGTGAACGCGCACTCCGCCGCTGCCTCGTCGTCGTCGACTCGCCCCCACGCAGCGACCCGCGGTCAGGTCTTCGCCTGGGCGATGTGGGACTGGGGTTCGGCCGCGTTCAACGCGGTGATCGTCACCTTCGTGTTCTCGGTCTACCTCACCGATTCGGTCGGAAAGGACCTGGCGGAGCCGTTCTCGGCCGCGACGTGGCTGTCGATCGCGATCGCAATGGCGGGCCTGGTCATCGCGCTCACCGCGCCGGTGATGGGGCAGCGTGCCGACCGCGGCGGGCGTCGGCGCCGGTCGTTGGCCCTGTGGACGTACCTGACGATCGCGCTTACCGCGCTGATGTTCCTCGTCGACTCGGGCTCGCCCCATCCGTGGTTCTGGTTGGGACTGGTGCTCCTGGCGGTCGGATCCATCACCTTCGAGTTCGCCGAGGTCTCATACTTCGCCATGCTGCGGCAGGTGTCCACGCCGACAACTGTCGGTCGGGTGTCCGGCTTCGGCTGGGCGATGGGCTACTTCGGCGGCATCTTCCTCCTGCTCGCCGCGTTCCTCGGTTTCATCTCCGGCGAGGGCGACGAGCGTGGCCTGCTCGGTATCCCGGTCGACGGCGGCCTCAACGTGCGGATGGTGTGCCTGGTCGCCGCCGTGTGGTTCGCGGTGTTCGCGCTGCCGGTGCTGTTGACTGTGCCCGAGAACCGGCCGAAGGAGAGGAACGACGACGACAACGACGCCAACTCCGGCTTCCTCGAGTCGTATCGCATCCTCTGGGCCGATCTGAAGGCGCTGTGGGCGCGCGATCCGCGGACGGTGAAGTTCCTCATCGCCAGCGCGATCTTCCGGGACGGGCTCGCGGGGGTGTTCACCTTCGGTGCGATCCTCGCGGTGACCGTGTACGGGCTGGCGCCTGGAGACGTGCTGATCTTCGGAGTGGCGGCGAACGTGGTGGCGGCGCTCGGGGCGGTGGCGGCCGGTTACCTCGACGACCGGGTCGGGCCCAAGGCCGTGATCGTCGGCTCGCTGGTGGCGATGCTGGTGACCATGACCGTGCTGTCGTTCGTCGACGGCACCGCCATGTTCTGGATCTTCGGTCTGCTCATGTGTCTGTTCGTGGGGCCGGCGCAGTCGGCGTCGCGCTCGTTCCTCGCGCGCCTGGTCCCGCCCGAAAGTGACGGTCAGATGTTCGGGCTCTACGCCACCACCGGGCGCGCGGTCTCGTTCCTCGCGCCGGCCCTGTTCGGGCTGTTCACCTGGGCGTTCAGCGCCGACCGGGCGGGTATCGCCGGGATCGCGCTCGTGCTGCTGGTGGGGTTGCTCCTGCTGCTACCGGTACGTACCCCGACCAGTGTCGAGACCTCGGAGCACTGGGCCGAGGACCCCTCGACGCCGTCGGCCTGACAGTGCGCCGCCTCGTCTGGCCTGCCGCTGCCAGGGCCAGCGAATGTCAGTCGAGGTCGTCGAGGCGGGCGAAGACAGCGGCGGCGTCGTCGACGATGTCGGAGAAGCCAGCGGCGCGGAGTTCGTCGTCGCCGATCCCGCCGGTGCGCACCGCGATCGAGCGGATGCCGAGCTTGGTGGCGGCGATCGCGTCCCAGGTGGCGTCGCCGACCATGACAGCATCTGAGGCGTCGACACCCGAGCGCTCCAATGCGATCGCCACGATGGTCGGATCCGGTTTGGCCTGGTCCACGTCCTCGCCCGTGGTCACGGCGTCCACGAACTCGTCCACGTCCAGCAGTGCGCGTGCCTCGCGGAACTCCGACGGCGGAGCGGATGTGGCGAGCACAGTGATCCATCCGCGCTCACTGGCCGCGCGCACGAGATCGCGGGCCCCCGGAAGCAGGCGCAACGATTCAGCGGCCTCGGCGTAATACCGGCTGTGCAGATCCTTGGCCCGGCTCGCTATGCGGTCGCGTTCCTCGTCGTCGTCGACCCCCGCCGCCTTGAGCAGCTCCGCGACCAGGGTTCCACCGTCCTTGCCGATCCGACGATGAACCTCGACGTGGGGGACCGTTGCGCCCGCCTCGTCGAGGGCACGGTGCCACGTAGACACGTGCACGTACGTGGAGTCGACCAGGGTGCCGTCGACATCAAGGAGGAGAGCGCGGCGACCCGCGCCCCGGGACCCGGTGGGCGCTGACTCTGACATGTCACGACCGTGCCTCCGTGCGGGGCCGCTGGCAACCGGTGGAGGACTGGTTCGGCGGCGACGTTGCCGCGAGCGGCATCCGAGCTGGATCAGTGCCGACCGGTGGCAGGGGACCGGCGGCGCGCGCACGCTCGGGACATGACACGTTTCGGCTACACCCTCATGACCGAACAGTCCGGCCCAAAGGAGCTCGTGCGCTATGCCGCGGCCGCCGAACAGGCGGGATTCGATTTCGAGGTGGCGTCCGACCACTACTTCCCGTGGCTGTCCTCGCAAGGACACGCTCCGTACGTCTGGAGCGTGCTCGGGGCAGTCGCGCACGTGACCGAGCGCGTGGACCTGTGCACCTACGTGACGTGCCCGATTCTGCGGTACCACCCGGCCGTGGTGGCGCAGAAGGCCGCGACCGTGCAGATCCTCGCCGACGGACGGTTCATGCTCGGGATCGGCTCCGGCGAGAACCTCAACGAACATGTGGTGGGTCAGGGGTGGCCTGCGCTGGATGAGCGGCACGAGATGACCGTCGAGGCGTTGGAGATCATCCGCGAACTGTTCGACGGCGGTCTCGTCACCTACTCGGGCGAGCACTACCGCGTCGATTCGGCCCGCCTGTGGGACCTGCCCGAGAAGCGTGTGCCGATCGGGGTAGCCGCGGGCGGGGAGAAGGCGCTCGAACGGTTGGCGCCGCTGGCCGATCACCTCATCGCCACCGAACCCGAGGCCGCGTACATCGAGGGATGGAACGCGATGGAGGAGCGGCCGAAGATCGGGGACGGCGCACGGGCGATTGCCCAGATCCCGATCAGTTGGGATCCGGACTCCGAGAAGGCGGCGGTCGAGCGAGCGCACGACCAATTCCGGTGGTTCGCTGGCGGGTGGGCGGCCAACGCCGATCTGCCCACGACTGCCGGGTTCGCCGCGGCGACGAAGTTCGTGCGGCCCGAGGACGTTGCGGACCAGCTGGCCTGCGGGCCGGATCTCGATGCGATCGTGGAGAAGGTGCGGCCGTACTGGGAGGCGGGGTACACCGATATCGCGCTGATCCAGATCGGTGACTCGACGCTGGACCGGTTCCTGGCCGAGGCGGCGGACCCGCTGCTCGCGCGGTTGCGGGAGGCGTCGGTCTGACCGCAGGCTCCGTCGACAAGAGGGTTCCGCGCACTCCTCACTCGACCGATGTGCGCTGAACGCTCTTCGCGATGGCGACAGCGATGGCGACGGCAGTCGCGCCCCCGAGAGGATTCGAACCCCTGACCAGCCGGGTAGAAACCGGATGCTCTATCCACTGAGCTACGGAGGCATGCGGCGCCTGCAGGAGGCGTCGCCGGAAGAATGGTAGCCGATGCAGGGGGACCGCCGAGAAGGAGCGAATCGCCGTCGAGGCATCGGGCTTCTTACGATGGAGGTCATGACGTCGTCGAAGTCCGCTCCCGCCATTCTCGGACGGCTGGGAGCCCGCGGTGCGGTTCTGCTGGTGCTGCTCCTCGCGGCCGTCGCCGCGGCGGTGGTCATTCCGCTGTCGGCCATGTCCACCGATGTGGCGCTGGAGATGATCGGCGTGCCCGACCCGGGGGTGCTGACCACCGCCGGGCTGCCGGCGATCCGCGCGATCGGTGAGCTGCTCGCGTCCGTCGCGGTGGGCACCGCGTTGTTCGCGGCGTTCTTCACTCCGCCGCAGAAGGACAAGACGCTCGACGTCGACGGCTACCGCATGCAGCACATCTCGTCGTGGGCGAACATCGCCTGGGCGGTCGCGGCGGCGCTTCTCATCCCGCTGACCCTGTCCGATGTCTCTGGTCGGACCTTCGTCCAGTCCCTGCCGCCGGACCAGTGGCTGGTGGCGATCAATCAGATCGACGTCGCGTCCTCGTGGCGCTGGGCCGCGGTGATCGCCGTGGTCGCCGCCATCGGCCAGCGACTCACGTTGAGTTGGCGCTGGTCGACGATCTGGCTGGCCGTCACGGTGCTGTCTCTGCTGCCCGTGGCGGCCACGGGCCACGCCTCCGGCAGCACGGCCCACGACATCGCCACCAACTCGCTGATCATCCACCTGTTCAGCGCCACGTTCTACGTCGGCGGTCTCGTCGCGGTGATCATCCACACCATGCGCGGCGGCACCCGGGTGGCGTTGGCCCTGCGCCGGTACTCGGTGGTCGCGACCGTGGCGATCGCCGCCCTGGCGTTCACCGGTGTGATCAACGCGATGGTCCGCCTGCACCCGGCCGACCTGTTCTCCTCCACCTACGGCCTGTTGGTGGTGGCCAAGGCGCTGTTGTTGTGCCTGTTGGCCCTGTTCGGGCTCGCGATCCGGCGCCGCATCATCGCCAAGATCGAGTCGACGAACGCCAATGCGCCGGTCGACCGCGGCACGCTGCTGCGGATCGTCCTGGTCGAATCCGCCGTGATGGCGGGGACCATCGGCCTGTCGGTGTCGTTGGGTCGCACCCCACCGCCCGCGCCGTTGTACGTGCCCACCCGCCAGGAGGCGCTGCTCGGCTTCGAGCTTCCGGGACCGTTCTCGTTCGAGACGGTCTTCGGCCTCTGGCGCTTCGACCTCGTCCTTGGCCTGGTGTCCGTGGTGCTACTCGGCCTGTACCTGTGGGGCGTGATCCACCTGCGTCGGCGCGGGGACTCGTGGCCCGCGGGCCGGACGTTCTTCTGGGTGGCGGGCTGCGTGACGTTGTTCATCACCACCAGCTCCGGCCTGGGGATGTTCATGATGGCCGACTTCGCCAGCCACATGGTGGGCCACATGCTCATCTCGATGTTGGTGCCGGTCCTGCTCGCCCTCGGTGGTCCGCTGACCCTGGCGCTTCGTGCGCTCCCGGCAGCCGGTCGCGGCAATCCGCCGGGTCCGCGCGAGTGGATCGTCGAGTTCATCAACAACCCCATCTCGCGCTTCCTCACCCACCCGATCGTGGCGTCGATCCAGTTCGTGGCCGGCTTCTACCTCATCTACTTCGGCGGGTTCTACGAGACGCTGGCCTCCGAGCATCTGGGCCACATGTTCATGAACGTGCACTTCCTGATCAGTGGCTACCTGTTCTACTGGGTGATCATCGGGGTCGACGCGGCGCCGCGGCAGTTCACGTCGATGTACATGATGATGGTCCTGCTGTCCTCGCTGCCGTTCCACGCCTTCTTCGGCATCCTGCTCATGAACTACCCGACGGTCCTGGGAGAGGGCTGGTACTCCGGCATCGGGCTGCCCTGGATTCCCGACCTTCTGCAGAGTCAACGGGTCGGCGGCGGCGTGGCCTGGGCGATGGGGGAGATACCCCTGTTCATCGTCATGATCGCGCTCGCCTGGCAGTGGTACCAGAGCGATATGCGCGAGGCGCGGCGCTCGGAGCGACAGGCCGAGCGCGACGATGACGCCGAGCTCAAGGCCTATAACGAGATGCTCGCGCAGATGGCCAAGGCGGACCGCCGGCACTGAGGACGCGCACCTCGTCGTCGTCGGGGTCCGTTCTTCCACACCCGTCGTCCCTGTCCACAGGGACGTCACCACGAGCGGTGAGGGCAAGGGGTGACGACGACGACGTCGTGCACTGTTGCGGTCAGGTGGCCGGCGCCCGGTCGGTCCCGACGACACAGGAGAGTCCCCATGAACGAGACCCAGACGACCGTCCGCGGCACCATCATCACCGATCCCGTCACCCGGCGCGTGGGCGACGACGAGGTGTTCACATTCCGCGTCGCCAGCAACACCCGCTACCAGGACCGTAGCTCGGGGGAGTGGAAGACCGGCGGCACGCTGTACTTCTCCGCGAACTGCTGGGGCAAGCTCGCGCAACGCACCGCGGGGCGGCTGTTCAAGGGGGACGCGGTGCTCGTCCACGGGCGGCTGCTGACCAACGAGTACGAGCGCGAGGGGCGTGTGCAGCGGGACCTGGAGATGCGGGTCAGCGCGATCGGGCCGGACATGTCGCGCATGGACGTCTCGGCCCGACGATTCCGGTTCGGTCCGGTCGAGCCCGGGCCCGGCGGTCCTCAGGAGGATGGCGAAACCGGGGCGGATGCGATGTCGCTAGGATCGGTGTCGGGCGACGACGCGGACGGAGAGTCGTCCGGAGACACGGACGCGCTGGGTCTGCGCGGGCTGGACGCTGCCGCCCCGGACCTCTCGGAGGAGCGGTCCGAGATGGACGAGCTGGCAGCGGCCACACCCGCCTGACTCCGCTGTGCGAGCCGGGCCGCGGGCAGCCACGTAATATGGGGGTCGTGCCCGCGGCCCACCCGCGGCGATGAGAACTGTTTTCGCAGGTGAGAGGGTAGAATGGCCGAGTTTATTTACACCATGAAGAAGGTCCGCAAGGCGCACGGGGACAAGGTGATCCTCGACGACGTCACGATGGCCTTCTATCCCGGTGCGAAGATCGGCGTCGTGGGGCCGAACGGCGCCGGTAAGTCCTCCATCCTCAAGATCATGGCGGGGCTCGACCAGCCGTCCAACGGCGAGGCGTTCCTCGACCCGGAGGCCACCGTCGGCATCCTCATGCAGGAGCCGGTTCTCGACGAGTCCAAGACCGTCAAGGAGAACGTCGAGGACGGGCTCGGCGAGACGATGGTCAAGCTGCGCCGGTACAACGAGGTCGCCGAGGAGATGGCGACCAACTACACCGACGAGCTCATGGAGGAGATGGGCCAGCTCCAGGAGTACCTGGACGCCGTCGACGCCTGGGAGGTCGACTCGCAGATCGAGCAGGCCATGGACGCCCTTCGCTGCCCGCCCGGGGACTCGCCGGTCACCAACCTCTCCGGTGGCGAGATGCGCCGCGTGGCGCTGTGCAAGTTGCTGCTGAGCAAGCCCGACCTGCTGCTGCTCGACGAGCCCACCAACCACCTGGACGCCGAGTCCGTGCTCTGGCTGGAGCAGCACCTGGCCGCCTACCCGGGCGCCGTCATGGCCGTCACACACGACCGCTACTTCCTCGACCACGTCGCGCAGTGGATCTGTGAGGTCGACCGCGGCAAGCTGCACCCCTACGAGGGCAACTACTCCACCTACCTGGAGAAGAAGGCCGAGCGTCTGGAGGTCCAGGGCAAGAAGGACCAAAAGCTGCAGAAGCGCCTCAAGGCCGAGCTCGAGTGGGTTCGCTCCGGCGCCAAGGCCCGGCAGACCAAGTCCAAGGCCCGTCTGGCCAAGTACGAGGAGATGGCCGCGGAGGCGGAGAAGCACAGGAAGCTGGACTTCGAGGAGATCCAGATCCCCACGCCGCCGCGCCTGGGCAACGTCGTGGTCGAGGTCAACGACCTGAAGAAGGGCTTCGACGACCGCGTCCTGATCAAGGACCTGACCTTCACGTTGCCGCGCAACGGCATCGTCGGCGTCATCGGCCCGAACGGCGTCGGTAAGACCACGCTGTTCAAGACCATCGTGGGCCTCGAGGAGCCGGACGCCGGCACCGTGCGCATCGGCGACACGGTCAAGCTCAGCTACGTCGACCAGAACCGCGCCAACATCGACCCGGAGAAGTCGGTGTGGGAGGTCGTCTCCGAGGGCAACGACTTCATCGAGGTCGGCCAGAACGAGATGCCGTCGCGCGCGTACGTGAGCGCCTTCGGATTCAAGGGCCCGGACCAGCAGAAGAAGTCCGGCGTCCTGTCCGGTGGTGAGCGGAACCGCCTCAACCTGGCGCTGACCCTCAAGGTCGGCGGCAACCTGATCCTCCTGGACGAGCCGACTAACGACCTGGACACCGAGACGCTCGGCAGCCTCGAGAACGCGCTCGAGGACTTCCCCGGCTGCGCCGTCGTGATCTCGCACGACCGATGGTTCCTGGACCGCACCTGTACCCACATCCTCGCGTGGGAGGGCAACGTCGAAGAGGGCCAGTGGTACTGGTTCGAGGGCAACTTCGAGGGTTACGAGAAGAACAAGGTCGAGCGTCTCGGCGCGGACGCCGCACGCCCGAGCCGCGTCACCCACCGCAAGCTCACACGGGACTGAGCGCGATGAGTGCCCCCATCGCGGCCGACGCGGACGGAACGAACACGGCCGACGCCCCGGACGGGACGTCGGGTCCTGTGCACCGGGTCCGGATCCCGTTGCGTATCTCGGATTTTGTGGGGATGCACGTGAACAACGTGCGTTTCCAGGAGTTCTCGCAGGACGCCAGGCTCATGTGGTTCCGCGAGAAATTCGACGTCCCCGGCTCGCGCGTGCCGATCGCGTTGGCCCGGTGGATGGAGATCGACTTCCGGCGCGTCATCGGGATGGGCGTCCCGGAGGTGTGGGTGGACGTCCAGGTCCTGCGGGTGGGACGGACCTCGTTCACCATGCGGACCGCTATCGGCTCGGAGGACACGGGGCCCGAGCCGTGCGCGATCGTCGACACGGTTCTCGTGGTCGCGGCCGCTGACGAGGTCACGACAATGGAGATCACCCCCGAGGAGCGTCGTGCGCTCCTCGGGGCAGGCTAGGGGGCGGGTATGAGTACCGGCGACGAGGCGACCGACAACGGAGTCTTCCGCTGCACCCTGCAGGTGCGGTGGGCTGACTTCGACCAGTTCGGTCACGTCAACAACGTCAAGTACATCGAGTACGCGCAGGAGGCGCGGATCCTGTTCTCGCGCAGCCGCTTCAGCCCGTTCGGCCTGGGCAACCTCGCCCAGGTGGTGCGCCGGACCGAGATCGACCATCTTCGCCCGGTGCTCCGGGACTCCGCCACGGTTGACGTGGAGATCGAGGTCGTGCACGTCGGGACCTCCTCGTACCAGATCCGGCAGACGATCCTGGATGCCGCGGGCGACGTGTGCTGCACGTTGCACGTGGTGATGGTCGCCTACGACGTCGCCTCGTCGTCGTCCGTCGAGATCCCGGCCACGGTGCGCAACGTGCTCGAAGCGGCCCGGCAGCGGGCCGCGATCACCGAGAAGGAGTCGGCCGGATGAGCGAACAGCTCGTCTTCGACACCGGCGGACCGCTGGGCGTCTCGGGCGAGCCCGGCCGCATGGTCTACACCGCAGCGATGCCCGTCCGGTGGTCGGACCAGGATCTTTATCACCATGTCAACCACGCACGGATGATCACGCTCATCGAAGAAGCGCGCATTCCGTGGCTCTTCGAGGAGGGCACCCCCACGTCGACTCTCGCCGCGGGAGCGGTGATGACCGATCTCGCGGTGAAGTACCGCGGGCAGATCAAGCACGCCGATGGCCCGATCCGCGTGCGCATGTGGTGCGAGAAGGTCGGGGGAGCGCTGTTCGTGGCACGCCATGAGGTGCGCGGACGTCACACACCCGACTCCGAGCCCCCGTCGGTGGACTGCACGGCGAGGATCGCCGCGTTCGACCTGCAGACCCAGCGGCCCCGGCGGTTCACCCCGGCCGAGCGCGAACACCTACTGCGGTTCCATCACAAGGACCCCTCGTGACGGAGGCCGGTCCGCGAGACGGCATGATCCGTGTTCCCGCGCCCGCCGACCGCGACGACCTGCGTACCCTGCTGCGCCGGGTGCTCAGGCTGGACGAGGCGGCGGTCGTCCGGCTCACCACGGCCGGTGACGGACGGATGCGGGTGTGGGCGCGCACCCCGTTCGGGCCGCTGGTCGTGCGTGTACTCGCCGGGGACTGCCCCGGTGGTGACGTGGTGTGCGGCGCGGACCACCTTCTCACCGAGCTGGATCTCCTGCCCCGTGGGGACAGCGAAGGCCGGGTCGACCCCGGTTTGCCGCTGCTGTCCGCGTGGCAGGGGCTGCTGCCTCCGACGGACGGGTTCCAGTTGGTCGAGGACGTCCCCGCCCAGGTGCTGCTGGACCTCACCGAATCCGGCCGCACCGTGGCGCAGGAGAACGCCGGACCCGCCGGGCTGCCGCCGTCACTGCTCGACCAGGAGGCGCTCACGGTTCGCTCGGACGGCAGTAGTCCTCTGGGCATCGATATGCGAACCGTGTTCTCCCTGGTCATGTGTGGCTTCGTCCCCGAGCGGGGTGGCCGCGCCCCGGAGGGCGAGCCGGTCAGGGTCAGCGAGCGTGGGGCGTGGCTGCGCATCGACGCGCGCTACGGCACGGTGTACCGCCGCACCGACTCACTCACTCTCGAACCACTGAGATGACTCCGCAGGGGTTCTCGGTCGCCTGGCCGGGCCGGGGCGAGCCGTCGCCACCGGGCGCACACGGGCCCGCCCCGCGCCTCTGTGCTGCCCTCCCGGCGCAGGTAGGCGGCCCGACGGGCCGTTCTGCCGAACGATCCGCTGCACCGGCTCGGGGGGCCGTGCTCGTAGGCGACGGTGCTCGGCTCGCCGAGGCCGCCGGTGACCTACAGGAGCTCGGGCTGGGGCCGGTGGGCACCACCCAGCTGGCGTATCTCGACCCGCCCTATAACCGCGGCGGCAGCTTCAACGGTTATGACGACAACATGCCCCGGCACGAGTGGCTCGCCTACATCGAAGAACGCCTCGTCGTGGCGCGAGAACTCCTCGCCGAGACCGGGACCATCTGGGTGCACCTCGACGACGCGGAGGCGCATCGGGTGAGATGCCTGCTCGATGAGGTGTTCGGCGTCGAGGCGTTCATCGCCGACCTCACGGTGGAGAGCAACCCGAAGGGCCGCCAACTCGATCGATTCTTCGCCGGTTCCCACGACCGCCTGATGGTGTACGCGCGGAACCCGGAGAAGGTGGTACTGGACGGGGGGATCGCCGCCGCGGTCAACCCGGCGGACTTTCCGCACGTGGACTCCGACGGGGTGAACTTCCGGCTTCTGCCGCTACGAAACACCAACAAGCGCTTCAACCCGCTGACGACCCCCACCATGACGTACCCGCTCTACGGGGATCCGGAGACCGGTGCCGTCGCGGTGGATCCCGGGCCCGGAAAGGTCGAGATCCTGCCGGTGTTCGGCGACCTCACGCCGGCGGTGTGGCGTTGGTCCCGGGATCGCGCCGTCGAGCGCGTGGACGAGCTGGTGTGCCGGACGGTGCGAGGCCGCTCGGGCACACGCATCGACATCTATCAGCGGGACCGGCACGAGGTGGGTCGGATCAAGAAGCTCAAGACCATCTGGCTGTCCCAGGAGGTGGGTTCGACGGACACCGCCCGCGCCGAGTTGCGCGCGGCCGGCGTCGACGGCTTCCGCACCCCCAAGCCCGAGGCGCTGATGCGACGCATCATCGAACTGTCGACCAGGCCCGATGATCTGGTGGTGGACCTGTTCGCCGGGTCGGGCACGACCGCGGTCGCCGCCCGGGACCTCGGCAGGCGCTGGATCGTGGTCGAACGTAATCCGGACACGGTCCGCGACGTCGTCCTGCCGAGGCTCGGCCTCCAAGGATCATGACCGGGCTCAGCGGAGCATGACGCTGCCACCGTCCACCATCAGGGTCTGCCCCGTCATGTAGGAGGCATCCTCGGATGCGAGGAAAACGGCCACCCGGCCGATGTCGCCCTCCGGGTCACCGAACCGGCGCATGGGGGTGCCGGCGAGGAGCTTCTTCTCGATTCCCGGGTTGGCCTCGATGTAGCTCTCCACGCCTTCGGTGAGCGCCAGCGGCGAGATCACGTTGACGTTGATCCCGTCCCGGGCCCACTCGTTCGCCGCCACGCGGCTGATGGCACGGATCGCCTCCTTGGCCGCCGCGTACGAGCCCTGGGTGGGATGGCCGTTGATCCCGGCGCCGGAAGCGAAGTTGATCACCGACCCACCGCGCTCCGCCAGCTGGGCGTGCGCGGCCTTCATCAACCAGAACGTGGGGTAGAAACCGGTGTTGAACGACAGGTCGAGCATGTCCTGGGTCGTCTCCAACAGCGGGGCCTGCTGAGAGGCGTGCGCGTTGTTGACCAGGATGTCGACCCCGCCGAACTCCTCGACCGCGGCGGCGACGATCTTCTCGGCGTTCGCCTCGACCGAGATGTCGACACTCAGGAAGCGGACCTTCTCGCCGAGCTCGTCGACGAGCGCCGCGCCGGCTTCGTCGTTGATGTCCACGGCGAGGACGGAGGCGCCCTCCTTGACGAACGCGCGGGTGATGCCGCGGCCGATCCCGCCGGCCCCGCCGGTCACGATGGCGGTCTTGCCCGAAAGTCGCATCTCTCGATTCCTTCTTCGTCTCAGTTCCGGAGCCACACGGCGGTGTCCGGTGGCAGGTGGTCCCCGTCGAGCGGTCCCGAGGACAGGACCACATCGCCGGTCGGAAGTGGCACCGATCGACGGGATGTGTTGATCATGCACACGACCGGGCCGTCTTCGCGCCGGAATTCCAGACACCCGTCAAGTTTCCTGGTCCAGTGCACATCGGGTGTGGTCGGGGCGGGCCAGGAGTGGCGGATCCGGATGGCCTTCCGGTACAGCGCCAGCGTCGAGTCGGGGTCGGAGTCCTGGGCCGCGACGGTGAGACCCGCCCAGGTCTCGGGCATCGGCAGCCACGTCTCGTCGGCGGCGGAGAAACCGTAGGGCGGACGCAGCCCGGCCCAGGGCAGCGGCACGCGGCAGTGATCGCGTCCCAGCTCGGCGTGGCCGGTGCGTTCCCAGGTCGGGTCGGTGAGGCGGTCGTGCGGGATCGAGAAGTCGCTGGGCAACCCGAGTTCGGCACCGTTGTAGACGAACGCGATGCCGGGCAGTGCCAGCGTGACCAACAGCATCGCGCGGGCCCGGGAGAGCCCCACGTCGCCGTTGCCGTAGCGGGTCACCTCGCGCACGACATCGTGGTTGGACAGTGCCCACGTCGGGGCCGCCCCGGAAGCACGCGCGGCCTCGAGGCCGGAGTCGATAGCCGTGCGGATGGCATCGGCCTCGAACGGCGCGTCGGTGAGGGCGAAGTGGAAGGCGAAGTGCAGTTCGTCGGACCGGAGGTAGCGGGCGAACCTCTCGACTGGGCCGACCCACACCTCGCCGAACGCGGCGGTGCCGGGGTACTCGTCGAGGACGCGACGGATGTGGCGGTGCACGTCGTGGACGCCGGGGCGGTCCCAGCGGGCGTCACGGGCGTCGACGACGAGCTGGGCGATCTCCAGATCGTCGGGCAGGTCCGCGAGTTCCGCCGGTTTGGCGAGTCCGTGGGCCACATCGATCCGGAACCCGTCCACCCCCAGATCCAGCCAGAACCGCAGAGTGCGCTCGAGGTCGTCGGCGACCTCCGGGTTCGACCAGTCCAGATCCGGCTGCTGCGGGGCGAACAGGTGAAGGTACCACTGCCCGGGCGTGCCATCCTGATCGGTCACGCGGGTCCAGGCCGGCCCCCCGAAGACTGACGGCCAGTTGTTGGGCGGTTGCGTGCCGTCCTCTCCTCGGCCGTCGCGGAAGATGTAGCGGGATCGCTCGGGGCTACCCGGTCCGGCGGCGAGCGCCTCGATGAACCAGGGGTGCTCGGAGCTGGTGTGGTTCGGCACCAGGTCCATGATGAGGACCATCCGCCTGGAGTGCAGGGCATCGACGAGGCGGCCCAGCGTGTCGACGTCGCCGAACAACGGGTCGACGTCACGGGGATCGGAGACGTCGTAGCCGTGGTCGACGCCGGGGGAGCGCATGATCGGCGAGAACCACACGCCGTCCACGCCCAGGGACTCGAGGTGGCCGATGCGGTCGATGACGCCCTGCAGGTCACCGACACCGTCGCCATCCGAGTCGGCGAATGACCGTGGGTAGATCTGGTAGAGAACCATCTCCTCCCACGGACGCGGCGCGTGGGGCCCGGGATTCATGCGATGTCGGGGCTGTTGACCAGCATTGCGGCGGCCCGCGTGAGGTAGTCGACCAGCGCCGCGCGGTGCTCGTCATCCAGTGTCTCGCTGTCGATGGTGTCGACCGCGGCCATCATGTGCTTCAGCCAGGTGTCGTGCGCGGTCCGGTCGATCACGTAGGGGTGGTGCCGCATCCGTAGCCGCGGGTGCCCGCGCTGCTCGGAGTAGGTGGTGGGCCCGCCCCAGTACTGCTCGAGGAACATTCGAAGTCGGTCCTCGGCGGGTCCGAGATCCTCCTCCGGGTACATCGCCCGGAACTCCGGATCTTCTCCCACGCCCCGGTAGAACTCGTGGACCAACTTGCGGAAGGTCTCCGCGCCGCCGACCTCGTCATAGAACGTGCTGCTGCTCATGGGCTCCATTGTCCAGATCGGGAGCGGAACGGGGGCCGGACGTCCGTCACGGGTGTGGGGCGTCCGGGGGCGGGCTCCTCCGGATCTCCGACGCATTAGTCGTACGAAGAGTTCACCGAAGGTGCATCATCGTTGCAGGCGAGGTTCATCGCGGGCCCGGTCGACCATGGTGCACTGGGCTCGAAGAGACGAGCGGAGACCACACATGGGCACTGCAGTGCGCGAGAACTCGGAGTACCGACAACGGGTGTCACGACGCCCCGGCCGGCTCGAACCCGTGCCCGATGCCCGCTCCGAACCCTCCGCGCGCGCCCGGCCGGTCACGCTCGCGGCGGCCCCTCGTGTCCTCCTGCTGAACGCGAGCTACGAGGCGCTCACCGCGCTGCCGGCCCGTCGCGCGGTCGTGATGCTGATCGGCGGCAAGGCCGATGTGGTCCATGACCACCCGACCGAGGTCGTGGTCCGATCCGTGGAGACGTCGGTGAAGGTGCCCTCGGTGATCCGGCTTCGCGAGTACGTCCGGATCCCGTACCACGCGCAGATCCCCATGACGCGCGCGGCGCTCATGCACCGGGACTCACACCGCTGCGGGTACTGCAACGCCCGCGCCACCACGATCGACCATGTGATCCCGCGTAGTCGGGGCGGGGCACACGGCTGGGAGAACTGCGTGGCCTCGTGTGCGCCGTGCAACCACCGCAAGGCCGACAAACTGCTCTCGGAACTCGGCTGGGAACTGCGGGCGCCGCTGGTCGCACCTCGCGGTCGTACCTGGCGGCTGGTGTCCCAGTTGCGGGAGATCGGCCCCCACTGGGAGGACTACCTCTACCTCGACGCCGCCTGATCCCCGCGGCGTCCGACGGCCCCGGGGCCGGGTCAGTCGGACTCGGCGGTGTCGACCGTGCGCGCTGCCAGGGCCCGGGTCATGTCGGCGGACTGCTCGGCGATGATGCGGCGTAACGCGGCCGGCTTCGTCGCATCGGCGATCACCGACTCGAACCGTGCGACGGTCTGGGTGTCCACGGCCCACGACGGGAAGATCCCCTCGGCGACGGTCTGCGCGAGATCGCCCGGGCGTGCGGCCCACAGTGTGGTCACGTCCTCGAGATAGCGCTCGCACAGCCCGGACAGCAGGTGTTCGTGCCCGGGCAGGTCGATGCCGAGCAGCGTCGCGCGCACGATCGCATTACTCGGGGCGTCGGCGCCGGTCGCCAGCAGCAGCTGCTCGGCCTCCTCCTTGGCCCCGACGGTGGGCCGGGCGGCGCGCGCCGTGGCGGCCCGTCGGGCGCCACCTGCGGTGTCATCGGCCGCGAGTTCGGCATCGATCCGCTCGGAGTCCTCTGCTCCCGCGGCCACCAGCGCGGTGAGCGCGGTCCACCGCAGGTCCGTGTCCACGACGAGACCGGGCAGTCCCGCCTCGTCGGCACCGGCGTCGAGGAGTGTCTCCAGAGCCCGGCACTGGTCGGCCCCGATGGGACAGGCGCACAGTGCGGTGAGGAACGCGAGCTGATGGTCTGACCCCGGCTCGGCGGCCCGGGCGGCCTCGAGCATCGCGCGGGAGAAGGTCTTCCAGCCGGTGGCCGCGGCCCAGTCGGGGTCGGCGTAGCGGGCCAGTGCGGTCTGCGCCTGCGTGAGCACCCGCTGCACCACGCCGATGTGAGGTTCGCGCGGCGCGGCACGAGAGACCACCTCGACGAACCTGCGCGCCGGCAGTCGTGCCTCCCGGGTCATCTCCCACAGCGCCGACCAGCACAGCGTGCGGGCCAGGGAATCGGAGATGTCCTCCAGCGAGTCGAGGACGGTGGCCACCGAGCGATCGTCGAGGCGGACGGAGCAGTACGTGAGGTCGTCGTCGTTGGGCAGGATCAGGTCGGGGACGGGCTGGCCGGCGAGGTCGCCCACGACCGTGCGCTCGTCGTGGATATCCAGCTCGGCGCGGGCGGTACGAACCAACTCGCCGGAGTCATTACGGCTGTAGAGGCCGACGCCCAGCCGGTGTGTGCGCAGCTCCCCGGCGCCGGGGGCGGCCGGGCTCTGGAGCACGGCGAGCTCGGTGATGGCGCTGCCGGAGTGGGCGACCTCCACCGAGATCGGGTTGATGCCGGTCGTGCGCAGCCACTGGTCGGCCCAGCCGGAGAGGTCGCGACCGGAGGACTTCTCGAGCGCCGACAGGAGGTCGTCGAACTGGGCGTTACCGAAGGCGTGTTCGGTGAAGTACGTGCGGAGGCCGGTGAGGAACGGCTCGCGACCCACGTACGCCACCAGTTGCTTGAGTACCGAGGCGCCCTTGGCGTAGGTGATGCCGTCGAAGTTGGCCTCGACCGTCTCCAGGTCCGTCATGTCGGCGGCCACCGGGTGGGTGGACGGCAGCTGGTCCTGGCGGTACGCCCACGACTTCTCGACGTTGGCGAAGGTGGTCCAGGCGTCCGTGTACTGCGTGGCGTCGACCTGGGCGAGCACCGAGGCGAAGGTGGCGAACGACTCGTTGAGCCACAGGTCGTCCCACCAGCGCATGGTCACGAGATTGCCGAACCACATGTGGGCCATCTCGTGCAGCAGTGTCTCGTTGCGGCGTTCGTAGCGGTAGCCGGTGACCCGGGACCGGAACACGTAGTCCTCGAGGAACGTCACCGCGCCGGAGTTCTCCATGGCGCCGGCGTTGAACTCGGGCACGAAGATCTGGTCGTACTTGCCGAACGCGTACGGCAGTCCGAACTCGCGGTGATAGAAGCCGAAGCCCTCCTTGGTCTCCGCGAACAGTCGCTCGGAGTCGAGGTGTTCGGCCAGCGACGCCCGGCACAGCAGCCGTAGAGGGATGGTTCCGTGCTCGTCGCGGTAGGAGTCCTCCACCACGTGGTACGGGCCCGCGATGAGCGCCACCAGATAGGTCGACATGACGTCGGTGGGCGCGAAGTGGTGCACGACGCCGCCGCCGTCGGCCGGCGACTGCTCGGCCGCGGTGTTGGTCACGACGACCCAGTTCTCGGGCGCGGTGACCGTCAGCGTGTAGCGGGCCTTGAGGTCCGGCTGGTCGAAGCAGGAGAAGACCCGCTTGGCATCCGCCGTCTCGAACTGCGAGTAGAGGTAGACCTCGCCGTCGGCCGGGTCGACCATCCGGTGCAGACCCTCACCGGTGGTCGTGTACTTCAGATCCGCATCGACGACGAGTTCGTTCGAGGCCTGCAGGTCCGGGAGCGTGAGGCCCACCTCGTCGTCGTAGTTGTTCCCCTCCCCGGCCGGGAACAGTTCCCGGCCGTTCAGTACCGCCGACCGGATCACCGCGGAGCGCAGGTCGATGAACGTCTCGGCACCCGGTCGGTTGCAGGAGAACCGCACCACGGTGCGCGAACGGAACCGGTCCGATCCCGGGCCGCCGTGCCCGTCGGTCAGGTCGACCTCCACCTCGTACGACTCGACGGAGAGCAGCTCCGAGCGGGCGGCGGCGTCGGCGCGGGTGAGGTTGAGCGAGCGCATGGTGGGGATCCTCGGTTCCTTCGGAAGACGGCTACGGCATCAGGTCTACCACTCGCCCCCGAACGAAACCGGTGGTGGCGGCGACCGGGGTGGACGGGGAAGATGGGGTCATGACCACCAGCACGCAGTCCGCGCCCGTCTCCGTCGACTTCTGGTTCGACCCGCTGTGCCCCTTCGCCTGGGTGACCAGTCGGTGGATCCTCGAGGTGGAGAAGGTCCGCGACATCACGCTGACCTGGAACGTGATGAGCCTGTCCGTCCTCAACGATGGACGCGACCTGCCCGAGGACTACCTGGAGAAGATGAAGCTCGGCTGGGGCCCGGTGCGGGTGGCGATCGCCGCCGCGAAGCGCCACGGCCAGGGGGTTCTCGGAACGCTCTACACCGAGCTCGGCACCCGCATCCACGACCAGGGCCGGGGGATCGGGGACCCGGCCGTGATCGCCGAGGCGCTCGAGGCGGCCGGCCTGGACGCCGACCTCGCCGTCGCGGCGGGGACCGACGAGTACGACGACGAGCTGCGCGCCTCGCACCACAGGGGAATGGACCCGGTCGGCGACGAGGTCGGTACCCCGGTCCTGCACGTCGACGGAACGGCCTTCTTCGGCCCGGTGCTCACGCGCATCCCGCGTGGCGAGGAGGCCGGCCGGGTCTTCGATGGCGCCGCGCTGCTCGCCGACTTCCCGTACTTCTTCGAGCTCAAGCGCAGCCGCACCGAGGACCCGCGGTTCGACTGAGCGGGTCCGGCGTGATCTCGGGGGAGGACCTGCTCGCCGGGGACACTGGCTATCGGCCTCCGACCCTGAGTGCACCGGGCGTCGCCTCCACCGCGCGTTCCCGGCACGGCAGCACGTGGCAGAATCTTCCGCATGCGCATCTACCTGGGAGCGGACCACGCCGGCTTCGAGACCAAGAACGCCATCGCCGAGCATCTGAACGCCTCCGGGCACGAGGTGATCGACTGTGGCGCCCACATCTACGACGCCGAGGATGATTACCCGGCCTTCTGCATCGACGCCGCCGCCAAGGTCGTCGCCGACCCCGGCAGTCTCGGCATCGTGCTGGGCGGCTCCGGCAACGGTGAGCAGATCGCCGCGAACAAGGTGCCCGGCGCCCGCTGCGCTCTGGCCTGGAGCGTCGAGACCGCTCGACTGGCCCGCGAGCACAACAACGCGCAGCTGATCGGCCTCGGTGGCCGCATGCACTCCCGCGAGGAGGCGCTCGCGATCGTCGATGCGTTCCTCGACCAGGAGTGGTCCGGGGTCGAGCGCCACCAGCGCCGCATCGATATCCTCGCCGAGTACGAGCGCACCGGGGTCGCTCCCGAGGTCCCGTCCGCGCCCGGAGCCTGAGGCACGGAGACAGAGAACCGGAACCCGATACACCGTGCCCGAGGGGCATACCCTCCACCGACTGGCCCGCCTGCACACCCGGTACTTCGCAGGCGGGCCCGTCCGTGTGTCCAGCCCACAAGGGCGGTTCGTCGACCATGTCGTCGTCGACGGACGGTACTTCGACCACGCCACGGCGACGGGCAAGCACCTCTTCCACCACTACGAGGGTGGCCTGGCGGTACACATCCACCTGGGCCTCTACGGCTTCTTCGACACCCACCTCGTCGAGGACGGGGCCGAGCCGCCCGCGCCTGTCGGGCAGGTGCGGATGCGCGTCGGTGGGTCGGGGGAGGCAGCTAGGGGCGGCCCGGCCCACGTCGTGGACCTGCGGGGCCCCACGAGGTGTGAGGTGGTCGACGACGACGGCGTCGCCGACGTCCGCGACCGGCTGGGCCCCGACCCGCTCGACCCCGACGCCGACCCGGAGCGGGCGTGGGCGCGGATCCGCCGCAGCTCCCGCCCGATCGGCGCGCTGCTGATGGACCAGAAAGTCCTGGCCGGTGTCGGCAACGTCTACCGCGCTGAAGTGCTGTTCCGTGCGGGCATCGACCCGTTCCGGCCGGGCACCGCGATGCGCGAGGCCGAGTTCCGTGCGATGTGGGACGACCTCGTGGCCCTCATGGCGGTGGGCGTCGACACCGGCGCGATCCACACGATCCGTGACGAACACGACCACGGGGACCTGCCGCGGCGCGGAACCGACCGGCCGCGGAACTACGTCTATCAGCGCGACGGCTGGGAGTGCCGGGTCTGCGGGACAGAGATCGCGCTGCAGACGATGGAGGCCCGCACGCTGTTCTGGTGTCCCACCTGTCAGGCGGGGCGGGGGAGCGCGTCCAGATGACGGATGCCCCGCGCGGTCGGCGATCGACCGGGCGGGGCATCGTGTGGAGCGGGTGACGGGAATCGAACCCGCGTATTCTGCTTGGAAGGCAGAGGCTTTACCATTAAGCTACACCCGCATCGGCGGCGTGACCTGGTGTTTCATCCCCGGTCCCGCGCGTGCTCCGCCAACACTACCGGACGGTCGCGAAGCCCCCAACTCCCGGGCCGCGAACTCGGAATCGGCGCCACGTCGGGCCTGTCGTACACTGGGAGAGTTGGTTTAACGGCCCGGCAGGTTTCCCGCGCGCGACGTGGGGTGGCCGGCCGCGCGACTCACCGGGATGTGGCGCAGCTTGGTAGCGCATCCGCTTTGGGAGCGGAGGGTCGCAGGTTCGAATCCTGTCATCCCGACCAGCGGAGAACGACGTACGAATCCCCGAAGACTTTCTAGGAGAACATCACCGTGAAGAGCACTGTCGAGCAGCTGAACCCGACCCGGGTCAAGGTCACCGTCGAGGTGCCGTTCGCGGAGCTCGAGCCGGACTTCGACAAGGCGTACAAGGCGCTCGCAGGTCAGGTCAACATCCCCGGTTTCCGTAAGGGCAAGGCCCCGGCCAAGCTCCTGGAGTCGCGGATCGGCCGCCCGGCCGTCCTCGAGCAGGTCATCAACGACATGATCCCCGCCCGCTACTCGGCGGCCATCGAGGAGCACGACCTCAAGGTCCTGGCGCAGCCGGAGATCGAGGTCACCAAGCTGGAGGACAACGACGTCGTGGAGTTCACGGCCGAGGTCGACGTCCGCCCGGAGATCACCCTGCCGAAGTACGAGGAGCTCGAGGTCACCGTCGAGGCGCCCGTGGCCGACGACAGCGCGGTCGACACCGAGCTGGACAACCTGCGCGCCCGGTTCGGCACCCTCAAGGGTGTCGAGCGTGGCGCCGAGGAGGGTGACTTCCTGTCGGTCGACCTGGCCGCAACCGTCGACGGCGAGGCCGTCGAGGAGGCCTCCACCGAGGGGCTGTCCTACGAGCTCGGTTCCGGCACGCTCGTCGAGGGACTCGACGACGCCGCGAAGGGCCTCAAGGCCGGCGAGTCCAAGGAGTTCCCCTCCTCGCTCGTCGCCGGTGAGTTCGCCGGCAAGGAGGCGCTCATCACCGTCACCGTGCAGTCCGTCAAGGAGCGCGAGCTGCCCGAGGCCGACGACGAGTTCGCCCAGATGGCGAGCGAGTTCGACACCCTCGAGGAGCTGCGCGCCGACCTGGTGGAGAAGGTCGCCCAGCAGGCAAAGGCCGGCCTGGCCGGGGAGATCCGCGACAAGGTGCTCGACGCCCTGATCGAGGCCACCGAGGTCCCGACCCCCGAGGCCGTCGTCGACGCCGAGGCCCACGCCCAGATGCACCAGCTGGTCGACCAGTTCGGTGGCGACACCGCGATCCTCGACCAGGCCCTGGCCGCCGAGGGCACCGACCGCGAGACCTTCGAGTCCGAGACCCGTGAGGGTGCCGCCCGCGCGATCCGCAGCCAGCTCCTGCTGGACGCGGTGGCCGAGGAGGCCTCGACCGAGGTCTCGCAGGAGGAGCTCACCCAGCACATCCTGTTCCAGGCGCAGCGCTACGGCATGGACCCGAACCAGTTCGTCCAGCAGATCCAGCAGGCCGGCCAGCTCGGCTCGCTGTTCGCCGACGTGCGTCGTTCCAAGGCCCTGGCCGATGTGATCGAGAAGGTCACGGTCAAGGACACCGAGGGCAACGCCGTCGACACCAGCGAGTTCTTCGGCACCGGCGAGGACGCCGAGGCCGAGTCGACCGAGGCTGCCGCCGAGTCCACCGACGAGCAGGCCTCTGACGAGCAGGCCTCCGAGGACTGACATCCGCCGGACGGGCCCGAGTGATCGGGGCCCGTCCCGTGCCGACGGCCGGCCACCGCGAGACGGTGGTCGGCCGTCGGCTATTTGGTCGGGTCCCCGGGGGAGGGCAGCCGGGTCGGGTCGACGCTGAGAGCGAACACCCGCCCCGGCGGGACGGTTCCGTCGGTGTAGTTGGTTAGTGTTTGACGTAACGGTTTCCCGGCCACCGGCCGGCCGGGCGCCGCGGTAGCGGCGAAGACGATGAGCGAAGGTAGGTTCCCCGTGGCACAGAACGGTTCAGCGGTTACGCCCGGTTCGACTCCGACACAGCCCGCCCTCAACTCCCCGGGTTCGCACGGGCTCACCCTCGGCGACTCGGTGTACGAGCGCCTCCTGCAGGAGCGGATCATCTTCCTCGGCTCCCAGGTGGATGACGACATCGCCAACCGGCTGTGCGCGCAGATCCTCCTGCTGGCCGCCGAGGATCCCACCCGTGACATCGCGATGTACATCAACTCGCCGGGAGGCTCGGTCACGGCCGGCATGGCGATCTACGACACGATGCAGTTCGTCGAGTGTGACGTCGCCACGTACGGCATGGGCCTCGCCGCCTCGATGGGCCAGTTCCTGCTGGCCGCCGGGGCCAAGGGCAAGCGCTACGCCCTGCCGCACGCCAAGATCATGATGCACCAGCCCTCCGCCGGTGTCGGTGGCTCCGCGGCCGACATCGCGATCCAGGCCGAGCAGTTCGCCGCCACCAAGCGGGAGATGGCCGAGCTCATCGCGCAGCACACGGGCCAGACCTTCGAGCAGGTCACCGAGGACTCCGATCGCGACCGGTGGTTCACCGCGCGGGAGGCCAAGGAGTACGGCTTCGTCGACCACGTCATCGCGCGTGCGTCGCAGTCCGGCGGAACCTCCCCGTCGTGATCGATCCCGCTCCCCGCGGGTCCGTTCCCGCCGTCCGCCCATTCCAGACCACGACCACGGAGTCCCAGATGACCTCAATGCCGTCCTCCCGGTACATCCTTCCGTCCTTCGTCGAGCACTCCAGCTACGGCGTCAAGGAGTCCAACCCGTACAACAAGCTCTTCGAGGAGCGCATCATCTTCCTGGGCACCCAGGTCGACGACGCCTCGGCGAACGACATCATGGCCCAGCTGCTGGTCCTGGAGGGCCAGGACCCGGACCGTGACATCACGATGTACATCAACTCGCCGGGTGGCTCGTTCACCTCGCTGATGGCGATCTACGACACGATGCAGTACGTCCGGCCGGACGTCGTGACGGTCTGCCTGGGCCAGGCGGCCTCCGCCGCCGCTGTCCTGCTCGCCGCCGGTACGCCGGGCAAGCGCGCCGCCCTGCCGAACGCGCGCATCCTGATCCACCAGCCCGCCACCGGCGGCATGCAGGGCCAGGTCTCGGACCTCGAGATCCAGGCCGCCGAGATCGAGCGCATGCGTCGTCTCATGGAGACCACGCTGGCCCGCCACACCGGACGTGATGCCGATCAGGTCCGCAAGGACACCGATCGCGACAAGATCCTCACCGCCGAGGAGGCCAAGGAGTACGGGATCATCGACACCGTCTTCGACTACCGCAAGCTGTCGGCGACCAACTGAGGCGGTGACGGCGCGCCGCTACGGGTAGCGGCGCGCCGTCGGGTGCAATGAACTGACCGCGCAGGGGTCGGCTTTTCGATCCGCTGCGCGTACCGTCGACTTGGGGGCGTGCATCGGCGCCCCTGGATTGCGAGGACGTAGAACTCATGGCACGTGTGGGTGAGAGCGGCGACCTGTTGAAGTGCTCCTTCTGTGGGAAGAGTCAGAAGCAGGTCAAGAAGCTGATCGCCGGTCCCGGGGTCTACATCTGCGACGAGTGCATCGAGCTGTGCAACGAGATCATCGAATCCGAGGTCGAGGACGCGCAGGAGTCCGGCCTGGAGGAGCTGCCCAAGCCGGCGGAGATCCATTCGTTCCTCGACGAGTACGTGGTGGGGCAGGATGCCGCCAAGCGGAACCTGGCCGTGGCCGTCTACAACCATTACAAGCGCATCCGCGTGGGGGCGACCATCGGCCGTGGGGACAGCGTCGAGTTGGCCAAGTCCAACATCCTGATGCTTGGCCCCACGGGCTGTGGCAAGACGTACCTCGCGCAGACGCTGGCCAAGATGCTCAACGTTCCGTTCGCGATCGCCGACGCCACCGCGCTGACGGAGGCCGGCTACGTGGGCGAGGATGTCGAGAACATCCTCCTCAAGCTCATCCAGGCCGCGGACTACGACACCAAGCGCGCCGAGATGGGCATCATCTACATCGACGAGGTCGACAAGATCGCCCGCAAGGCCGAGAACCCGTCGATCACCCGTGATGTGTCCGGTGAAGGCGTCCAGCAGGCGCTGCTGAAGATCCTCGAGGGCACGCAGGCCTCTGTGCCGCCGCAGGGCGGTCGCAAGCACCCGCACCAGGAGTTCATCCAGATCGACACGTCCAACGTGTTGTTCATCGTGGCCGGAGCGTTCCAGGGGCTGGAGAAGATCGTCGGCGACCGTGTGGGCCGCAAGGGCCTGGGTTTCGGAGCCGAGGTCGCGAGCAAGAACGAACTCGACACCACGGCCAACTTCTCCGAGGTCATGCCGGAGGACCTGGTCAAGTTCGGGCTCATCCCGGAGTTCATCGGCCGGTTGCCGGTGGTCGCCACCGTCACGAGCCTGGACCGCGAGGCGCTCGTCAACATCCTCGCCGAGCCCAAGAACGCGCTGGTCAAGCAGTACGCCCGGCTGTTCGAGATGGACGGCGTCGAGCTCGAGTTCACCCAGGACGCACTCGAGGCCGTGGCCGATCAGGCGATCCTGCGCGGCACCGGTGCCCGCGGCCTGCGCGCGATCATGGAGGAGGTCCTCCTCCCGGTGATGTACGACATCCCCGGTCGCGACGATGTGGCCCGCGTCGTGGTCAGTGGCGAGACGGTCCGAGACAACGTCCTGCCCACCATCGTGCCGGTCTCCGACGAGGAGCCGCGCGAGAGGTCCGCGTAGTCAGCCGCGCGTCACACACCAGCGACCCCAGGCCGTCCCGCATCGCGGGGCGGCCTGGGTCATTTCCGGATTGTCCCCCGGGGAGCGTAGACGGCCGGCATCCCCGAACAGCCCGTCCCGCGGCAGGCCGTCAGGACATCGAACGGCGTTCGAGCAGTGCGGTCACGAGAATGCCCAGGACGATGCCCCAGAACGGCGCCGAGATGCCCATCAGAGAGACGTCGGCGACGGTCACCTGGAAGCAGACGAGGGGCCGAGCGCGCGCTTGGTCCGGAACGCGGTGATGAACGCCCCCTGGAGTGGGGCGAGCACCGCCAGCCCGCCGAGGGCCGCGATGAACGCGGCGGGGGTGCCCAGGATGAGCCCGACGAACGCCGGCGAGAGGATGCCCACGACCAGCGCCAGCGCGCCGTTCGCGATCGCGGCCGCGTAGTGGCGCTCGCGCTCGCCGGAGGACACGAGCAACGCGTTGGTCGGGCCGGTCAGGCATGTGGAGACGGCGCCGATGGAGGCGACCAGAAGCGACCACACGCCGGAGGCGGTGGCACACGCGGACACCGGCGGGTGATGGCCGCGGCCGCGCAGGACGGCGATGCCCTGGCCGTTCTGCACCACCAGCACGGTGATGGCGAGCGGGACCACCAGTTCGGTGATCGCGCGGAGGGTGAACTCGGGTGCCTGGAACACGGGGGCTGCCACGAGGCCTCCGTCGAGTACCCCGCGGGACAGGCCGCCGGTCAGGACCACGGCGATGATCCCGGCGACCATCGCCGCGAGGATCGGGGGGAAGACCCGGGCGAGCCGAGGTACTGCGCCGACGACGACGAAGGCCATCGCCATCGGCAGGGCCACGGTCAGGGAGGTCCACACGGCGTCGACCAGTCCGAGCCCGAACTGGAGGAAGACACCGGCGACCATCGCCATGATGATCGGCATGGGGATCCAGTCCATGAGCCGTCGGGCGAGCCCTGACAGGCCGACCGCCACGATCAGCAGACCCGTCACCACGTATGCGCCGAGGACCTCGGACCAGCCCAGGTGTCCGAGGGAGTTTCCGACGATCACGGTGCCGGGGATGGTCCAGAAGAACGCGAGCGGGGTGCGGTAGACCCAGCTCATGAGGATCGTGAGCAGTCCGTTGGCGAAGAACACGCCGAAGATCCACGACGACAGCTGCGCGGGGGAGAGTCCGCCCTGGGCGCCTGCGGTGAGGATGACCGCCACGGGGCCGGTCGCGGAGAAGATGAGCGCGATGAGGGCGTTGGCGAACTCGCGGGGGCCGAGATCGGTGAGGACCTGACGGGGCGAGGGCCGGCCGGGCGGGGCGTCCGGGTCGTTCTCCCCGGTGGACACACCGGTGGGGGTTCCGGGCGTGCGGACGTCGGGGCGGTTACTCATTGGTCTCCCGGGGGGTCGGGTCTGAAGGGCTCGGCGTTGCGCGAGACGTAGACCGCGAGTTCGGTCCGGCCGCTGATGCCGAGCTTCGAGTAGATGCGGGTCAGGTGGTACTGCACGGTCTTGACGGACAGGAACAGTTCCTCGGCGGCCTGGGCGTTGGTGCGGCCGTCCGCCACTAGCGTTGCCACGGCCCGCTCCTGAGGGGTCAGCGTGCTGTTCCCGCCGGTGCGGGTGACGTCCACGCCACCGGCGCGGCGTTCGCGGTCGCACCGCTCCACGTATGCGCGGGCGCCGAGCTGCTCGTAGATGTCGCGGGCGGTACCCAGCGCCAGGTGCGCCTCACGACGTCGTCCCGCCCGGCGCAGGGTCTGCCCATAGCCGAAGTGCATGCGCGCCGAGTAGTAGGGCATCGCCAGGCCGTCGAGGTGCTCGAGGCTGCGCCGGAAGATCCGATTGCACTCGTCGACGTCCCCACGTACCGCGGCGATGCGGGCGCGGACGGCGCCGAGACGGGCGAGGGTGGAGCGGTGCCCCTGGGCCTCGGCCCGGGATTCCGAGGGGCCGATGAGCCCCTCGGCCTCGTCCAGCCTGCCGCCCAGCACGAGGGCGTGGGCGTACAGGTCGTGCCAGGGCCAGAACCCGGGCTGATCGATGTCCATCGCATGGGACAGCGAGACGATCGGCTCGGCGGCCAGCCGGACGGACGTGTAGTCGCCGCTCGCGGCGGCCACCTGCATGCGGGCCATCGCAGACGGGATGATCTGCATGGGGTAGGCGTCGCTGCTGGTGGTTAGGCTGCGCAGGTGGGCGGCGGCCCCGAGGTGGTCGCCGCGCATCGAGCGGATGACGGCGCCGGACCAGTGGATGACAGGGGCGAGCAGATCCAGTTCCAGATCATCGACTCGTCGGGCGGCGGTATCGACCACCCGCAGGGCGTCGTCCCACTCCCCGCGGATCGTGAGCGTCCGGGCGAGCCATGCTTGGGCGAAAAGCGAAATGCGGGCCGAGCCGGAGACATCGGCGGTCGGGACGGCCGAGCCGAGGTGCCGGCGGGCGGTCTCGAGATCGTCGCGGGCCAGGGCGATCCAGCCTGTCGCCATCTCGAAGCGCTGGGCCACGGCCGGGGCGAGCCCGGCCAGCCGGTCATCGATCGCGGGGCCGGTATAGGTCCCGCCGTCGATCGCACTGCCCAGCAGTTCGACGGCGCGGGCCTCCTCGATCTCGGGGCGGTCCCGGGCGGGGCTGGAGATGACCACCGCCGCCCAGTGCCGGATCCGGTCGGGACGCCATTCGCACAGTGAGTGGACGACGTACTTCTGCGCGAGTGCGAGCGCGACGGACGGCTCTGCCGGTGCGTGCGGGTCCTTGTCCGCACCGGCGGTGAGGGCGCGGCCCAGCTGGGCCTCTGCCTCACGGGCGTGGCCGAGATGCAGAGCGAGCGACCCCAGGACGGCGTCGCGCCGAGCGTTCTTGCGTACCCGCTCGAGTGCGTGGGACAGGGCGCGGGCCTCGCTGATCCGCCCGGAGTTGATGAGCGCGTCGATTCCGTCGACGTGCAGCTCGCGTGCGGCATCGGCATCTGGATTGAGCGCCGCAGCGGTGAGGAAAGCCCGGCCCGCGTCGCTCCAGTGGCCGGCGCGGGCGTGCTCGAGCGCGCGGATGCGCAGGTTCTCGGACAGGTCCGGGTCCGGCCCGGTCGACGCCGACGCGCGGTGGTCCAGCGCCGCGTCTGTGTCGTGGAGCTGTTCGGCCACGCCGGCTGCCAGTGTGTGTAGTTCCAGCAGGAGGCTCGGCGCGAGGCTGCGCAGCACCGACGTGCGCAGGAGGGGCGAGCGGAAGAGGATCCCGGCGGCACCTGGGGACAGGTCCATCCGCATCAGGCCGGCCTCGTGGGCGGCGTCGAGCGCGGACGAGACCACGGCCTCGTTCGGGGTGCTCCCCGTCCGCGCGGTGATGAGGGCGGCCAGGGAGGTGAGCGTGACCGGCGGCGCGAGCACCGCGGCGGCCTCCAGTACAGCGCGCTGGTCGGGGTCCATATCGGCGAGCAGCGCGACGGTCTCCCGCTCGACGGAGGCGGGTAGGGGAGGCACGGAGAACGGGGACCCCCACCACGAGTCGGGGGCCTCGTCGACCACCGTCGCCACCGCTCCCGCCTCGCCACCGGTGAACTCGAGCAGTTGACGGGCCGCGGCGGCGGAGGGTTCCCGGCCTGTCCGGGTGGCCACCAGTTCGCGGATCTCGGACTGATCGAGTGGGCCCAGGCGCACCGTCTCCCGGGCGAGCTGTGCGCACAGCGTCGCGGACGGGCCGCGGGCGGGGCTTCCGAGGGTGACGACGAGCAGCACCGGGGTCGGGCCGGCCGCCTCCAGTGCCGAGGCGAGCACCCGCAGGGAGTCGGGATCGCAGTACTCGGCATCGTCGATCACGATGACCGTGCCGGGACCGGCGGCGGTGAGAGCGCGCGCCAGGGCGTCGACAAGGACGGCGAATCCGCCAGGCGCGCCCCCGGGTGCGTCACCGGGCGAGTCGGACTCCGGCTGCTCGGTGGCAGGGGGATCGAAGCCGGGCTCGGGCCGACGCGGCAGATCGGCCTCCGGCCGTGGCAGCCGGTCCAGGACGCGGGCCGCCACCACCCATCGCGCGTCTTTCTCCCACGGCAGAGCCCGGACCAGCACCGCGGTGATGCCGGTCAGCTGGACGAGCACGGAGTCGACGAGATGACTCTTGCCGCCGCCGTCGGTGGCGGACACCACGACGATCGAGGAGGTCGAGCGCGCCACCGCGCCGTGGATCGCCCGGAGACGGTCCACGGCGC